>JANMGI010000651.1:0-4900 GCA_031374565.1 Paracoccaceae bacterium
GATGACGCCCGCCCATTGTACCCGATGGGAATGTGCAGCCAGTTCGGTGGCAGGGCGTTTTCCGCCCCTCGGAACATGGTGCCGACATTGGTGGCATGGTGACGGCTGGCGTAGAAATCGGTGTATTCGGACAAGACGAACGGCAGGTGCAGCGTCACATCGGCGAGCGGCACCAGATAGCGCGCCGTTGTCGCCTGCGCTTCGGCACCCTCGGCCAAGAGGGCCGTTACCTGTGCGCGCAGATCGCGCCAGACGTCAATCCCCGCCGCCATGACGCCGTTCCAGGACGGCAGGCCCAAGAGCAGGCCGGAGGGTAGGCGGATCAGGCCGTTCGCCTCCATCCCGCCCAGATCAAGCACGAAGTCGCCGATCGCCATGCCGCAGCGCGGCCCGGAACTGGCAGTGGAAAACACCCCGCAGGGCAGGTTGTTCAGCGGGAACGGCCCGGCGGGATCGTTCGCGCCGTCCACAAAGGACCTGACAAGCCCAGTCATTTGACCCCCGGCGTGCCGTCGAACTTCTTCTTCAGCGAACCCCAGCAGTCGATGTAATCTTCCTGCAAGTGCCCGGCCCGTGCGGCGAAAGGCGTCAGTTGCTGCGGGAAGCGGGTCTCGAACATGAAGGACATGGTTTCATCCAGCTTTTCGGCCTTTAGGGTCGCATTCGAAGCCCCCTCGAACGCCTGCTTGTCCGGCCCGTGCGGCAGCATGCAGTTGTGCAGCGACATGCCGCCGGGGGCAAAGCCCTTGGGCTTAGCGTCATAGATGCCATAGATGTTACCCATCAGTTCGGACATGACGTTCTTGTGGTACCATGGCGGGCGGAAGGTGTTTTCAGCCACCATCCAGCGGTCACGGAACAGAACGAAGTCGATGTTGGCGGTGCCCTCAACGCCCGAAGGCGCGGTCAGCACGGTAAAGATCGACGGGTCGGGATGGTCGAACAGCACCGCGCCGACGGGGCAATAGGTGCGCAGGTCGTATTTCACCGGGGCATAGTTGCCGTGCCAGGCCACCACATCCAAAGGCGAGTGGCCGATCTTTGTCTCATGGAACTGCCCGCACCATTTGACGGTAACGGTCGAGGGCACCTCTCGGTCCTCATAGGCGGCAACGGGCGTCTTGAAGTCGCGCCGGTTGGCCATGCAGTTGGCCCCGATGGGTCCGCGCCCCGGAAGCTCGAATTTCTGGCCGTAGTTTTCGCAGACAAAGCCGCGGGCCGGGCCTTCCAGCACCTCGACCCGGTAGACCAGCCCGCGCGGCAGAATGGCTACTTCCTGCGGTTCCAGGTCGATCACGCCCAGTTCGGTGCAAAACCGCAGACGGCCCTCTTGCGGGACCACCAGCAACTCGCCATCGGCGGAATAGAAATAGGCATCCTGCATGGACTTGGTGACCAGATAGACGTGGGCAGCCATTCCGGTCTGGGTCGACACATCGCCCGCCGTGGTCATCGTGCGCATGCCGGTGATCCAGGTCAGCGGCTCATCGGGAACTGGCAGTGGGTCCCAGCGGTACTGGCCAAGGCTGATCACATCGGGATCAATGCAGGGCGCCGATTTCCACTGCGGCACGTTGATCTTCGCAAAGCGGTGGGTGTGCTTGACCGAAGGCCGGATGCGGTAGCACCATGTCCGTTCATTCTGGTGGCTGGGCGCGGTGAAGGCGGTGCCGGAAAGCTGCTCGCCATAGAGGCCGTAATTGCACTTCTGCGGACTGTTCATGCCTTGGGGCAGGGCGCCTGGCAGGGCCTCGGTCTCGAAATCATTGCCGAAACCGGGCATGTAGCCTTCGTGCGGACCGGCCAAGGAAGGTGCGCGGTTCAAACCCGCGGGAAGCGCGTGATTGGTCATGGCTGTTCCTGAATTCCTGCGACAGAAACCACCTCTGCCTGCCCGCAAAATAATAGTTTCAAAAGAAACTAATGCAAGCTATTTGTTAAGAGGGGATGAATGTACACTTCTGAGGGCCACAGAATGACCGAGAACCAGGGCGTTACACTGTTTGACTATTGGCGGTCGTCTGCTTCCTACCGCGTGCGTATCGCTTTGTCCCTGCTCAATCTTCAGGTGGATCTGGTTTCGGTCGACCTGTTGAAGGGTGAGCAGGCTGCCGAAGCCAATCGGTCCCGAAATCCGCAGGGCCTTGTTCCAACGCTGGAAATCGACGGCATCGTCCTGACCCAGTCGCTGGCGATCCTGGAATATCTGGATGAAACGCGAGGGGCGGGGTTTCTGCCAAAAGACCCGATTGGCCGTGCGCGGGTGCGAACCCTGTCCATGGCGATAGCGATGGAGATTCATCCGGTCTGCAACCTGCGTGTGACGCGTTATGCCGCCGCACAGTCCGACGGGCAGATCAATCATGCTGACTGGATGCGGCACTTCATCGCCCAAGGGATGGCGGACTTCGAGGCCATGCTGCCGGACAGCGCAGGGGCGTTCTGCTTCGGGGACGGAGTGTCGATGGCCGACATCTGTCTGGTTCCGCAAATGTACAACGCTCGGCGCTGGGACGTGCCTTTAGAAAAGCTGACCAAATGCGTAGGAATTGATGCCCGCCTGCGGGCCCTGCCTGCTTTTGTCCGGGCCGCCCCGGTTGTTCCGTGAACGCGCAGCCGCAATTGTCGGGACTGTGCTAAAAACCGGCAAACCATCCCTGTTCATGGATCAGCAAAGTTGAGCGGCGAACCACAGGACCCTGCATTCGATCTGGGAAAGTTTCTTCCCTACATGCTGAATCAGGTAGCCGAAGCGGTCAGCAAAAGCTTTCAAGAGCGCTACCGGGATTTTGGCCTGTCGCGGACGCAGTGGCGCATCCTTGCCCACCTTTCCGCGCAGGACGGTCTGACGGCGAAAGAGATCAGCGCGCGCATCAACGAAGACAAGGTCAGCATCTCGCGCGGGGTTGCGGCACTGGAACGCAGCGGGCGGCTGACGCGAAAGGCCAGTGCCAATGACCGGCGGTTTGAAGTCTTGCACCTGACCGCAGAAGGCCGCAGCCTGTTCGCGCAGTTGACCGGACGAGCACGCGCGTTTGAGTCCGATCTGGCACGGACCCTTGGGCAGGACAGCACCAAAGAGCTGCGGGATGTTCTGGAAAAGCTGCTTCCGCTGTTGAAGGATGGGCAGGTTGATCGGTGATGGGCTGCTGCGCTCTGCCGCCGACAGGGGCAGGGTGTGTGGCGTGGGTTTATGCCACTCAGGCGGTGATCGACATTCTGGGCGGGCAGTTTATCCTTGGCGAAAAGGTGGCATCGCTGTCCTTCGACAATCTGCAATCCTTGACCGGTGCGACACTGAAGATCGAAGACACTGTGGCCAACCTGTTCGCACCGGAGCTGTGAGATGACCGAGGTTTACATCTGCGACTATGTCCGCACCCCGATTGGCCGCTACGCCGGGGCGCTGTCAGCGGTCCGGCCCGACGACCTGGGGGCAGTCCCGCTGCGGGCGCTTATCGCACGCAATCCATCGGTAGACTGGGCGGCGGTCGATGACGTGATCCTTGGCTGCGCCAATCAGGCGGGCGAGGACAACCGCAACGTCGCCCGCATGTCTGCGCTGCTGGCTGGGCTGCCGGTCAGCGTGACGGGCACCACGATCAACCGGCTGTGCGGGTCGGGCATGGATGCCGTGCTGATCGCCGCGCGGACGATTGCGGCGGATGAGGCCGGGCTGATGATCGCAGGCGGTGTCGAAAGCATGAGCCGCGCGCCCATGGTCATGCCCAAGGCCGACACCGCCTTCAGCCGCGACGCCGCGATTTACGACACCACCATCGGTTGGCGGTTCATCAACCCGGCGATGCAGGCGGCCTATGGCACCGATTCCATGCCGCAGACTGGGCAGAACGTTGCCGATGACTTTGGCGTCAGCCGAGAGGCGCAGGACGCTATGGCGCTGGCCAGTCAGGCCAAGGCCGCAGCGGCGCAGGCCACCGGGCGGCTGGCAGAGGAGATCACCCCGGTCACCATACCGCAACGCAAAGGTGACGCGCTGGTGGTGGCGCAGGACGAACACCCCCGTCCCACGACGGCCGGGGCGCTGGCAAAGCTGAAACCCCTGTTCCCGAACGGATCGGTCACCGCAGGCAACGCCAGCGGGGTCAATGATGGGGCGGCGGCGCTGATCCTTGCCAATGCCGAGACCGCCGCGAAACACGGCCTGACCCTAATCGCCCGAGTGTTGGGCGGGGCCACGGCAGGGGTCCCGCCGCGCATCATGGGCATAGGCCCGGCCCCCGCCAGCCAAAAGCTGCTGGCGCGGTTGGGTTTGACACAGGCCGACTTCGACGTGATCGAGTTGAACGAGGCCTTTGCCGCTCAGGGCATCGCCACCCTGCGCCAACTGGGTATTGCTGACCACGACCCAAGGGTGAATCCGAACGGTGGGGCCATCGCGCTTGGCCATCCCCTGGGGATGAGCGGCGCGCGCATCACCGGAACGGCGGCATTGCAACTGCATCTGACAGGAGGGCGACGGTCGCTGTCGACCATGTGCATCGGCGTTGGACAGGGCATCGCCATTGTGTTGGAGCGGGTCTAGATCCCGCGGCCCAACGGGACGGGCTTGGCGCTAAGTCCCTTCAAGTCAGAGCAACAGCGACGGGCGCTCGGCCGTTTGACGGATGGGAGTGAGGTGCGAGGTGCCAGTGATTGCCTAGACACCTGCGTCGCGTCTTCCTGCGTACGATGGATCACCCCTCCTTGGAATGCGATGCTTCTCAGTCACTCTCGGCAGTTCCCGCTTAGTGTTCCGCAAGCCCTCAGTCTTGCCCTCGAACCTGTGGCGTCGCCGTAGAGAACCTTCCCCACAATGCTTCCGTTTCCGTCCCAAGAACGGAGCGCACATCAAACTTTAGGATCAAACACCCAGCTGAACCCCTTGCGCACAAGGGGT
>JANMGI010000284.1:0-6785 GCA_031374565.1 Paracoccaceae bacterium
CGAAATGGGAAATCCCCGAAACCGCTCGGCAAAGCTGCGGTAATGTTGCCGCGCCAGCAGCGTCGTCGGACAGATCACGGCCACCTGCATCCCGGACAGCGCCGCCACAAAAGCCGCCCGCATCGCAACTTCCGTCTTGCCGAACCCCACGTCGCCCACGACTAGCCGGTCCATGGGCGAACCCTTCTCCAGGTCCGCCACCACGTCGGCAATCGCGGAAAGCTGATCGTCGGTCTCCTGATACGGAAACCGCGCCGCAAAGGCTTCCCAGATCGAATGCGGGGCCTCAAGGATCGGTGCGTGACGCAATGCCCGCTCTGCCGCAACCCGCATCAGCCGGTCGGCGATCTCTTTGATCCGCTCTTTAAGCTTGGCTTTCTTCGCCTGCCATGCGCCGCCGCCCAAGCGGTCCAGAAGTCCGTCCTCATGCCCGTACCGGCTGAGAAGCTCGATATTCTCCACCGGCAGGTAAAGTTTTGCATTCTCGGCATATTCCAGCATCACACAGGCATGGGGGGCCCCAAGCGCAGTGATCGTCTCGATCCCCAGATAGCGCCCGACCCCATGCTCGACATGGACGACAAGATCGCCCACGCTTAGCGTATCAACCTCGCGCAGGAAGTTATCGGCCTTGCGCTTGCGACGCGGTTTGCCGACCAGCCGCTCGCCCAGCACATCCTGTTCCGAGATCACCGCAAGACCGGGCGCCACGAACCCCGCTTCCAGTGGCCAGACGACAAGGAACAGCCCGCCCTTGCCCTCCGGCACTGCGCGGAAGTCTGCAACCTCTTGCGCCCCGGTCACCCCATTGTCGACGAGCAGGCCTTTCAGCCTTTCCCGCGCCCCGTCGGACCATGAAGCGATGACGACCTGCCCCGTTCTGGCAAGAACTTTAATATGATCAGCCAAAGCCCCGAAAAGATTGATCTTCTCTTGTTGCCGTTCCGGCGCGAAACTTCGCCCGGCCCGCGCGCCTGCGTCCAGAACCCCCGGCCCAGGGCTTTGCGGCAAGGGGGAAAGCTGTACCACCCGGTGCCCGGCCACCGCCGCTTCCCAGCCGGCATCGTCAAGATACAGATCCTCGGCCGGGACCGGCTTGTAGACCGTGTCCAGACGTCCCTTGGCGCCCATCGCCTCATGGCGGGCGTCATAGCTGTCGGCAATCCCCTCCCAGCGTGACAGCCGCGCCGCCGTCACCTGATCGTCCAGCAGCACCGAAGCACCGGGAAGATAGTCGAACAGCGTCTCAAGCCCTGCGTGGAAGAACGGCAGCCAATGCTCCATTCCCTGATGCTTGCGACCTGCGCTGACCGCTTCGTACAAGGGATCATCCGTCCCCGCAGTGCCAAAGCTGATCCGGTAGTTCTGCCTGAACCGCGCAATCGCCGTATCATCCAGGATCACCTCGGAAACGGCTGAAAAATCGACCATTTTCAGCTTCTCTATGGTCCGCTGCGTCTCGGCATCGAACCTGCGTGCCCCGTCCAGCACATCGCCGAAGAAATCCAGCCGGATCGGCCCCCCCGGACCGGGAGGATAGATGTCGACGATCCCGCCCCGCAATGCGTAGTCCCCCGGTTCGGCCACGGTCGAGACCGGCGTGAACCCCATCCGCGCCAGAAACCCCTTAAGGCGCTGCTCGTCTACCCGCTCGCCAACTCTGGCACGGAACGACGCTGTGCGAACAACCTCGCGCGCTGGCACCTTCTGCGTTGCCGCGTTCAGCGTGGTCAGGACCACCAGCGGGGCCTTCAATCCATCCGCCAGCACCGCCAGCGTCGCCATCCGTCGGGCGCAGATTTCCGGGTTCGGGCTGACCCGGTCGTAGGGCAGACAGTCCCAGGCGGGAAAGTCCAGCACCGCGACCTCGGGGGCAAGGATCGCAAGGGCTGCGCGTATCGCCTCGGCCCGCTTGTCGTCGCGCGCGACATGCATGACCGGGTGTCCCCGCGACACCTCGCGAAGGACGATCCGGGCATCAAACCCTTCGGGCGCACCGCCCATCAGTATGCGTTCGGCTGTCATGGTTCGCGGTGGTCCCGGTCAGTTCAGGATCGACACGTTGATATTCTGCCAGGTTCCGTAGAACGCCGTCACAGTGATCGACAGCATCCCGATCACCTGCACGATCCGCCGGTGGATGCTCAGCCGTCGGAACAGAGGTTCGCCCACCCCTCCCTCCGCCATGATCTTCCGGCTTGAACGGACGCTGAACCAGCCAACCAGCATCAACGGGGCAAGCAGCAGAACGAAGGCTTGGGCGAACTCGACATCATAATAGAAGCCCAGCACAAGCAGCGTCGTCAGCCAGAATGCCGCAAGGCCCGCAAGCAGCCAGCCCCCGCTGTCTACCACATGCAACAGCCGGTTGACGTTGATCCGCACCAGATCTTCGACATCGGTCTGCGTCTGTCCGCCTTCGCGGCGCGCGCGCTGGATCATGTCATGCGGCACGCCCAGCACCCAATGGCTGACCGACGACCACAAAGTCGCCAGGGCAATCCAGTACCAGAGGTTGGAAAAGGACCTCAGGTCGATGACTTCAAGCGCCGTATCCAGGACATCCAACTTGCCCGGTCTCCTTCACTGTCGCCTGCCCGCAGAGATAGCTTGAGGCCGCCGTCTTTCCATGGCAGGCAGAAGCGCAAGCCGCAAGTCCCTGCTTTTGCGGGACAGGAAGGACAAAGCCCGTGCAGCCGACCCAAGCCTCTTTTCCCCATACCCGCTTTCGTCGGCTGCGCCGCACGCCCGCGCTGCGGGCTTTGACGCAGGAACGCGTGCTTTCGGCCGGCGACCTGATCTGGCCGGTCTTCCTCTGTGACGGCGCGAACCAACGCCAGCCCATCGCCTCGATGCCGGGGGTCGAAAGGTTGTCGCAGGACCTTTTGGTCGAAGCCGCAGCCCAGGCGCACGAACTTGGCATTCCGGCGATCTGCCTATTCCCCTACACTGACCCGTCGCTAAAGACCGCAACCTGTGAGGAAGCCTGGAACCCTGAAAACCTGACCAACCGCGCCATCCGTGCGATCAAGGCCCAGGTTCCCGACATCGCAGTCATGACCGATGTGGCGCTCGACCCCTACAACGCCCACGGACATGACGGTCTGGTGGTGGACGGGATCATCCTGAACGACGAGACGGTCGTGGCGCTGGTGAAGATGGCCCTCGCCCAGGCCGACGCGGGCGCGGATATCCTTGGGCCCTCAGACATGATGGACGGCCGGATCGGCGCGATGCGTGTAGCGCTGGAAGGTGCCGGCCACAAGGACGTGGCGATCCTGTCGTATGCCGCCAAATACGCCAGTGCCTTCTACGGCCCGTTCCGCGATGCGGTCGGCGCGTCAAGCGCGCTCAAGGGCGACAAGAAGACCTATCAGATGAATCCCGCGAATTCTGACGAAGCCATTCGACTGGTTGCCCGCGACCTGGCAGAAGGCGCCGACATGGTGATGGTCAAGCCGGGGATGCCCTATCTGGATATCTGCCTGCGCGTGAAGCAGGCCTTCGGCGCACCGACCTTCGCCTATCAGGTCTCGGGCGAATACGCGATGATCCAGGCCGCGGCGCAGAACGGCTGGATTGACGGTGAAAAGGCGATGCTGGAAAGCCTGATGGCGTTCAAACGCGCCGGATGTGACGGCATCCTCACTTACTTCGCCCCCGCCGTGGCAAAGCTTCTGCGGGATTAGGCCGCAGCGTTTGTCCGATGAGCAAAATTCCTTGAGCAAGGAATTTGGCAAATTTCTTCCTCAAGAAATTTGGCCCCCCGCCACCCAACGGCGATCAAGTCAAAAGACCCTGAACCGTATTGGTCAGGTCGTTCAGCGAGAACGGCTTTGGCAAGAACAGCGAATTCGGGACGCGGGCCTGATCTTCGGCCAGCCCGTCATCGGCATATCCCGACATGAAGATCACCTTCACCCCCGGTCGGTCCAGATGCGCGCGCCGCACCCATGCGGGGCCGTCCATACCCGGCATCACCACATCGGTCACGAAAAGGTCGATGTGCAGCGACTTGTCTTCCAGCTTGGCAAGGGCTTCCTCGGCGCTGGCCGCCTCCAGCACCGTATAGCCGCGCAAGGTCAGCGCCCGGCTGGCAAAGGCCCGGACCGAAGCCTCATCCTCGACCAGAAGGATGACCCCCTCGCCCTGCTTTGCCACCAGACGGCGCACTTCGGGCGTGGCCACATGCTCCTCTCCATCATAGACCGGGAAATAAAGCGAAAACGTCGTGCCATGCCCCACGATCGAGTCGACGAAGATGAACCCGCCCGATTGCTTGACGATCCCGTAAGCCATCGACAGCCCCAGCCCCGTGCCTTCGCCGATCCGCTTGGTGGTGAAAAACGGCTCGAAAATCTGCCGCAGCATATGCTCGGGAATGCCGATCCCGTGGTCGATCACCCTGATCACAGTATAGTCCCCTGCAGGAACGGTGGCCCGGTCCCGCTTCAGGTCTTCGGCCAGCGTCACCGGCTCGGTTTCAATGCGGACATCGCCACCTTCCGGCATCGCATCGCGGGCATTGACCACCAGGTTGATCAGCACCTGCTCGATCTGACGCTTGTCTGCCCGGATTTTACCCAATGACCGATTGCCCTCGCGCCCCATATGGCCCAGTGACAGGTCGACCTTTTCCACCATCAGCCGGTTCAGAAGATGGATCAGGTCGGCCAGCACATCCTCCAGGTCCAGCACTTCCGGGTTCAGCGTCTGCTTGCGCGAGAATGCCAGCAACTGCCCGACAAGCGACGCCGCCCGGTTTGCATTCTGGCGGATTTGTTCCAGATCGGCGAAGTCGCTGTCCTCCCGACCGTGGCGCAACAACAGAAGATCGCAATGTCCCGAAATTGCGGTCAGCAGGTTGTTGAAATCATGGGCAATCCCGCCTGCGAGCTGACCAATGGCCTGCATTTTCTGGCTTTGCACGAACTGCGCTTCCAGCGTCTTAAGCCGGGTTGCATCGTTCAGGATCGCCAGCGCGCCGGGGCGCCCCCCCTCGACATAGCGGCGCAGCGTGATCTGAAGGAAGCGCTCCTCCTCGCCACGGACCCGCAAGACTTCGGCCCCGCCGGGGTGCCGGCCCGCAACCACATCGGCCAGCCACTCAGACACCGGACGCCCCAACCCTTCAAAGAGGTCATGAAACATTGCCGCCCGGATTTCGCCCTTCCACATCAGGTCGCGCGCGGCATGGTTGGCCACCCGCATCACCCCGTCGGGGCCGAAGGTCATGATCGCGACCGGCACCTCCTCCAGATCAGCCCCAACCGCCATCACCGGCGGGCGGTCAGGCCGATCCGCCGCAGTGCCGGTGAAGTCCTTCGGCAAAGACATGTCGTCGGCGCGCCAGAAATAGCCGCCATCGGTGGCCCGGTGCACCGTCAGGCGCAAGACTGTCCCTCGGCCCAGCACATCCTCACGCGCCGCCCCTTGGGCTTCGGCAGCCTTTTGCAAACGCAACATCAACTCGGCAGGGTTCAGGACATGCTGCCCAAGCGCATCGTGCAACGACGCGACATCCCCCCCGAACCGGGTTTCCGCCGCCTGGTTGCGCAGCACGATGTGCCCTGCGCTGTCGGTCATGAAGCAGGCTGCAGGGTCGTCGGCCATCAGGTGAAACACCCGCCAGCTTTCCCGTGATCTTTGGCCTTGTGCGACCTTGCCCCAAAGTGTCAGACCCAGCGCCAGAGCGATCAGGACAAGTCCCGCAAACCCAAGATACGGCCCGCTTTCCCGCAGCAACGCAGCCCAGACCGCGATCGACACTGCCCCGATTGCGGTCAGCGCAAGAAGACCGCGCCCCGGAACATCATCCAAACTGCCCAGACCTGCCAATCCGGCCCCCCAAACTCACCAATCAAGCCGGCATCAACGGCTTGCCGTCACCATCGCCGGAATTGGTTAACTGAATCTTAGCGTCAAAGGGAAGCACGTCCAGATTGAGTGCAAATTTTCAGACTCTATAAAGAATTGCAATGTAGAAGCCATCACCGCCCTGCAATGGAGTGAGCCGGATTTGTCGCCTCAAGCTCCACCCGGCGTGACGATTCAGAAATTCGCGCACCTGGTCCTCGTTCTCCCGCCGCAGCAGCGAACATGTGGCATAGGCCAGCGTCCCGCCCGTCTTCACCATCGGCGCGACCTGGTCCAGAATTGCGGCTTGGGTCGCTTGCACGGCGGCAAGGCTTTCAGCCGTCAACCGCCATTTCCCTTCCGGGTCCCGCCGCCAGCTCCCCGACCCCGAACAGGGCGCATCGACGAGCACCAGATCATAGGAACCGTTGGCCTCCGGCCTGTCCGTCAGCGACACCGCAACCCCTGCCCGCTTCGCCCGCTCCGGCAGATCGGCCATCCGCCTCGGGCTCGCGTCATGCGCGAAAAGCCTCAGCTTCGCCCGTGCCGCCATCGCCAGCGTCTTGCCGCCCCCACCCGCGCAATGGTCCAGGACCACCATCCCGTCGGACAGCGGCAGCGCCTCGATCACCGCTTGCGAGCTTGCGTCCTGCAACTCGATCAGCCCGATCAGATAGGCCTGCGATGTCTGCACCTTACGCGCGTTTTCCACCACCTCCAGTGCCGATGCCGCCAAGCCATGCGGCCGCGTGGAAATCCCTTCCGCCGCAAGCGCTGCAACCGCCCCCGCCACATCGGTCTTGCCCAGGTTTACCCGCAGAAACACCGGGGCGCGCGACCGTAATGCCTCGGCCACCGGCTCCAGATCGCTCCCAAGGCTTTCGCGCAACTCGGGCACCAGCCAATAGGGAAGGTCTAGCGCCTCCAAT
>JANMGI010000299.1:0-3733 GCA_031374565.1 Paracoccaceae bacterium
CACTCCCAGTCTGGCAATTCATGACACCCCTGCCCCAACCCATCCTCGCCGCCGATGTGCGCAGCCATGAAATTCTGGCTTCGATCCGGCAGACCTTTGCCGAAAAGGGCTTCGACGGTGCTTCGATGCAGGACCTCGCCCGCGCCGCCGGGATGAGCGTGGGCAACTTCTACCGCTACTTCCCGTCCAAGGCCGCCATCGTCCAGGCGATGTGCGGCTACGATCTGGCCGAAATTCAGGGCGAGTTTGCCGAGATCCAGATCGCGGACCGCCCAATGGCCAGCCTGCGCGACCGCATCCTGACCCACTTCAGCGAAGAGTCGATGAAGGACGGCCAGCTTTGGGCCGAAATCACCGCAGCCGCGATCCGCAAGCCGGAAATCGGTGCGGCGGCGCGGCAGATGGAAGACAGCATTGTTTCGCTTTTGGCTACAATATTCGCCCACACAACGCGCCGCAGCCTTGAAGACGCCGGTGTCCGCTATGCAGGCCAGTGCCAGATGCTTGTCATGCTGGTGAAAGCCATGGCCACCCGAACGGCCCAATGCGGCCCTGCCAGCCCCGCCCTTGCCGCCCAGGTCGTCGCCGTCATCGACGCGATCCTGACAGACATTTCCCACGACACAGCAGAAGGCTGACCCGCCATGCGCCCGACCCTGATCCTTGCCGCCCTGATTGCTTGCTCTGCGCCCACCCTCCCCGCCGTTGCGCAAGAGGCGGTTGCCGCAGAAAGCGTGACGGGAACCCCGGCCCCGGCTCTGCCCGCCATCACGGTCAGCACGGTCAGCCTCCACAAACTCTCTGACCGGATCATCGCTTCGGGGCTGATTGCGGCTGTCGAGGAAGTGCAGGTCGCCCCCCTGGTCGAAGGCCAGCCGTTGGAGCAGCTCTTGGTCGATGTCGGGGACATGGTGACGGAAGGTCAGGTGCTGGCCGTTCTGTCGAAGACGACCCTGGACCTTCAGAAGACCGAAGCCGTCGCCTCGCTTGCCGCAGCCCGTGCCACAATCGCCCAGGGCGAGGCGCAACTGGTCGAAGCCCAGACTGCCCGGGACGAAGCCCAGCGCGTCGCCGACCGCACGGCGAAACTGCGCGAACAGGGCTCGGCCCCGCAGGCTTCGGCCGATACCGCCAGCTCGAACGCGCTTTCCGCCAACGCCAGGGTCATGGTGGCCACGCAAGGCCTGGAATCGGCGCGGGCCCAGCTTGCCCTGGCCGAAGCCCGGCTGGAGAATGTGGACCTGACGCTGAGCCGGACCGAAGTTAAGGCCCCGGTCGCAGGCAAGATCGTTGCGCGCAACGCCAAGACCGGTGCCATCGCGACGGCGGCGGGACTGCCGATGTTCGTGATCACCCGCGACGCGGCACTTGAGCTGCGCGCCGACGTGGCCGAAACCGATCTTCTGCGTCTTGCCCCCGGCCAGACCGCAAAACTGCGTGCCGTCGGAATGCCAGACACCTTCGACGGCACCCTTCGTCTGGTAGAGCCCAGCATCGACCCGGTCACGCGCCTTGGCCGCGCCCGGATCAGCGTGGCCGCAACCGAAACCCTGCGCACCGGCATGTTTGTCGAAGCTGACATCCTTGTCGCCGAACACGATGGCCTTGCGGTTCCCGTCACCGCCATCGGCTCGTCACCCGACGGAAGCACGGTGATGCGCGTCAAGGACGGCGTTGTGGAGCGCGTCGCCGTCAAGACCGGCATCCGCGATGGCGGTCTGGTCGAAATCACCGAAGGCCTAAACGATGGTGACATGGTCGTGACCAAGGCCGGGGCTTTCGTCCGTACGGGGGATCGGATCAATCCGGTCGTAGCCCCGGCTGCTACGAACTAAAGGGGACGCGCGATGAACTTCTCCGCCTGGTCTATCCGCAACCCCGTCGCCCCTCTCCTTGCGTTCTTTCTGCTGATGGTGCTGGGCTGGCAAAGCTTCAACGCCCTGCCGATCACCCGTTTCCCGAACATCGACGTGCCGCTGGTCGCCGTCTCGGTCGCCCAGTCCGGCGCGGCTCCGGCGGAAATGGAAAGTCAGGTTACCAAGGAAATCGAGGATGCCGTCGCAGGCCTGACCGGCGCGAAGCGGGTGACTTCGACCGTGACCGACGGCCTGTCGACCACGGTGATCGAATTCCGCATGGAAGTGCCGACCGAAAAGGCCGTGCAGGACGTGAAGGACGCCGTCGACCAGATCCGCGGCGACCTGCCCGGCGGGATCGAGGCCCCCATCGTCACCCGCATCGACGTTGAAGGCCAGGCGATCATGACCTTCTCGGTCGCTGCCCCCGACATGACGATGGAGGAAATCTCCTGGTTCGTCGACGACACCGTGACCCGTGCGCTGCAAGGCAAGCCGGGCATCGGGCGCGTCAGCCGCATCGGCGGGGCTGACCGCGAAATCAGGGTCGAACTCGACCCGGTGAAACTGGACAGCTACGGCGTGACAGCGCAAGCGATCAGCGCGCAGATCGCCGCCACCAACGCCAACCTTGGCGCTGGCAAGATCAACCTTGGCACCGGCGAACAGGTGATCCGGACCCTTGGCGACAAGGGCACCGTCGACAGCCTCGCCAACACCACCATTGCCTTGCCCTCGGGGCGTTTCGTGAAACTGACCGACCTTGGGCAGGTCATCGACAGCTACGAAGACCTGAAAAGCTTCGCCCGCATCGACGGTGAGGCAGCGGTCAGCTTCCTTGTGTTCCGCTCCAAAGGTGCCTCGGAAGTCTCGGTCGCCGAAGTCACCAACCAGGTTGTCGACGATCTGCGCGCGCAGAACCCGAAAGTCGCGATCACCATGGTCGACGATTCCGTCTTCTACACCTACGGCAACTACGAATCCGCCATCAGCACCTTGCTGGAAGGCGCACTGCTGGCCATTCTTGTGGTCCTTGTCTTTCTGCGCAACTGGCGCGCCACGCTGATCTCGGCCGTCGCACTCCCCCTCTCTGCCATACCGACCTTCTGGGTCATGTCGCAGCTTGGTTTCTCGCTCAATCTCGTCAGCTTCCTGGCCCTGACCCTTGCCACCGGCATCCTGGTCGACGACGCCATCGTGGAAATCGAGAACATTGCCCGCCACATCCGCATGGGCAAAACCCCCTACCGCGCGGCAATCGAGGCTGCGGACGAAATCGGCCTGGCCGTCATCGCCACCACCTTCACCATCGTCGCGGTCTTCGTGCCGGTGTCGTTCATGCCAGGCATTCCCGGCCAGTACTTCCGCCAGTTCGGACTGACCGTGGCCATCGCTGTCCTGTTTTCACTGCTGGTCGCCCGCCTGATCACCCCGATGATGGCAGCCTACTTCATGCGGGCCAAGGATGCCGTCGGCCATGAAGATGGTCACAAGGACGGCGCCTTCATGCGCGGCTACATGTGGCTGGTGCAAACCACCACCAAGGTCCGCCGGTCGCAGAAATACCCCTGGCTGGCCCTTCCCACCTATTACATCACCCTTGTCGTCGCGGTGATCGTGGTGATCTTCTCGGTCATCGCCATGCTTCAGGTCCCCGGCAGCCTGTTCCCGCCGGAAGACGAAAGCCGCATCGTCGCGTCGGTTGAACTCCCCCCCGGCTCCACCCTCGACGACACCGTCGCCACCACGGACGCGATGCGCGACATCGTCAAGGGCATCGACGGGGTGAAGTCGGTGCTGGTCATCGGCGGCTCTACTCCGCTTGGCGACCGTGACATCCGCCGCGCCACCTTCACCATCATCCTCGACCGGCTTGA
>JANMGI010000305.1:0-10319 GCA_031374565.1 Paracoccaceae bacterium
GGGGACAACGACCCCGACTGGATCGCTCTCGACCTGCTGTCCCAGGCCGAGCACGACGAAAGCGCCCAGTCGATCCTGATCACCACCAGCGCTGCCTTCGGGAAGGCCGTCGCCGAAGCCGTCGCCAAGCGCCTTGAAACGCTGGAAAGGCGGGCCATTGCCGGTGCTGCCTGGGCAGAGAACGGCGCGATCATCGTCACCCGCGACCTGGCCGAGGCCGCAACCCTGTCCAACCGCGTTGCCCCCGAACACCTCGAGCTTTGCGTGGCTGACCCCGAAGCCCTCAGTCAGCACATCACCCACGCCGGCGCGATCTTCCTTGGCCAGTACACGCCAGAGGCCATCGGCGACTACATCGGCGGCCCGAACCACGTGCTGCCCACTGCCCGCTCTGCCCGGTTCTCTTCCGGCCTGTCGGTCCTGGATTTCATGAAGCGCACAACACTTGCCAAAATGACCCCCGAAGCGCTGAAAGCCATCGGCCCTGCCGCCGAACGGCTGGCACAGTCGGAAAGTCTGCAAGCCCACGGGCTTTCGGTTCGCGCAAGGCTGGACCGGCTGAACGGCTAGCGGCGTGGCCTACGCGCCGGTCTGCCGCGCGTATTCCTCCGGGTCGAACCACCCGCGTGAGGCGGTGACTTCGAGGTCCTCGCTCAACTCCCACTCCTCCCAGCCGGTGATGCGCAGTTTGCCGCCGGTCCCTGCATGGGTGCCGGTGAAGGTCCAGAGATACAGCATATGCGACCCCGCCAGCTTTACCCCGTCACACTGCAAGGTCAGGTCCGGCACATCGGCGTAGAACCCCGCCGCCATCGCCGCCACACCCGCGCGGCCCTGCCACAAGGGACCCCGGTTGATCACGATCCCCCCGGTTTCGGCAAAGAACCCCGCCACCGCTTCCGGTCGCCTGGTGTTCCAGGCCGCAGTATACGCGGCGGCCAGCGTCGCGGCCTGCATCTCTGAAAGCGCCATCTCCAAAGGTCCTTGTTGCCTGAATACCCATCTGTCACCGTTTCCCCGAGGCCCCGGCCTGTCAACCAAAACTCCGTACCCCGGCCCGTCTGTCAGGCTTGCGTGCCGTGCATGGCTTCGGCATCACTGTGACGTGCATCCCACCGCCGGAGACTGCCATGCCCATCCTCTACTACTCCCGCAATCCGAACCCCCGCCTTGCCGTGGCCGTCGCCCGCTACCTTGACGCGCCGGTGACGCTGGAATGGTCCGCCCCCTTCCACCCTGACCATGCGCCCTTCTTTCTGACCCTCAACCCTACCCAGCGCATCCCGA
Organism: Paracoccaceae bacterium; assembly: GCA_031374565.1. Lineage (GTDB taxonomy): Bacteria > Pseudomonadota > Alphaproteobacteria > Rhodobacterales > Rhodobacteraceae > Tabrizicola. The sequence continues at coordinate 1,288 of JANMGI010000305.1, forward strand.
TCCTGGTCGAGGATGGCACCCCCCTCTGGGAAGCCGACGCCATCGCCTGCCGCTTGTCGCAGCTTGCAGGCCGGGACTTCTGGCGGCAGGGCAGGGACCAGCCCGACATGATCCGCTGGATCAGCTGGGGGAAGGAAAACTTCGTCCGTGCCTGCGACATGGTCAGCTACGAGACGGGCACCAAGCTTCGCTACCGCCAGGGCCCGACCGACCCCACCCTCGTTGCCGAAGGCCTGCGTCGGTTCCACGAGGCCGCCCCGATCCTGGACCGCCATCTCTCCAACCGCGACTGGCTGACCGGCACGACGCCTTCCCATGCCGATTTCCGCATGGCGACCTTTCTGCCCTACAACGACGTGATGCACCTGCCGCTGGCCGACTACCCGGCACTTTCCGCCTGGAACACCCGCCTTTTGCAGATCCCCGCCTGGGCCGACCCCTTCACCGGCCTTGCCGCCCCCGACCTTCCGCCCATTCCCGCTTGACCCTTGCGCCAAAACGCCCGCTCGGGCATCACGAGGGGCAACTCTGTCCAGGGCCGCCCATGACCAATCGCATCTGCCAGATCGACATCGACGAAAAGGGCCTTGCCCGCCCCACGCCCGAGATCGAGCAGGAGCGCCGGGTCGCGATCTTTGACCTTCTGGAGGAGAACTCCTTCACCCCCGCCCGCCGTCCCGACCGCGAGACGCCCGAAGGCCCCTACCGCGTCCTCCTTGCCATTCGCGAAGGTCGTCTTGTCTTCGACATCGCCAGTGAAACCGGGGAAAAGGCCGCCGAATTCCACCTGTCGCTCGGCCCGTTCAAGCAGGTCGTCAAGGACTACTTCCAGATCTGCGAAAGCTACTTCGACGCGGTCAAACGCCTGCCGCCTTCCCAGATCGAGGCGATCGACATGGCCCGGCGCGGCATCCACAACGAGGGTGCGCTGATCCTGCGCGAACGGCTGGACGGCAAGGCCAGCGTCGATACCGACACTGCGCGACGCCTTTTCACCCTGATCTGCGTCCTGCACTGGGGCTGATCTTGGGCGATTTCCCCCAGTCCGTTCTCTTCTGCTGCGACCACAATGCCGTGCGGTCCCCGATGGCCGAAGGCCTGATGAAACAGCTCTACGGCCAGCGCGCCTATGTCCAATCCGCAGGGGTGAAAAACGATATGGAGGTTGACGGTTTTTCCGTCGCCGTCTGCCAGGAATTGGGCATAGAATTGTCGCGCCACCGCTCCCGCAGTTTCGAAGAGATGCAGGATTGGGGCGATGACCTTAGCCAATTCGATCTGATCATTGCTTTGTCCCCCGCCAGCCAGCGCATGGCGCTTGAATTGACCCGATTTCACCATCTTGAGATCGAATACTGGCCGATCCTTGATCCCACGGGTCTTGGAGAGACGCGCGAGGCGAAATTGGCGGCGTATCGGCAGGCGCGAGAGCAGATCAGGAGCCGGATGCTGGAACGGTTCGGGCCACCGATAGAGGGGTAGGGTGCGCGCCATCACCTCGCTGCCCACACGTCAAGTCTGCATTCCGATCTTGACACACCCCCCCCGGTTGCGCTTCTTTTCCGCTTGAGGCTTCTCTAGTGACCGGGGGTGAGTGGTGCGATTCTATCTTTCACTGGTTTTTTCGATTGTTGGGTCAGCAGCGACTGCAGAGAAAGACTATACACCTCTTCCACTTGCACCAGAAACAACTGAAGTGGCATGTGATCCACAGCCTTCTGATGATGAGAAACTGCGGAAGGCAATTGCATCTTTTATTAAAGTACGGTCAATCGATCCTAGACAACCGCTTGGGGACGGTTACATTGATTTGTCTATCTACACCAGTGTCGACACAGCGCTTGAAGCGCAGCCGGACTGCTGCCAGCTTTTTTACAAGGACGCCGAGCTCTATGAATCCGAAGAACTGAAGGCCCGATTGGGCGAGAACTTCGGTGGGTTTGTTCGGATCAAGTTTGCCAATCGCATGCTGGCTGGGTCTGAGGCCGGAAACATTTACTACGATAATGACTACTACATTCTTGATTCCTGCGGAAATCCGGTCTTTGATTTGTAAGGTGACATGATGACCCTGCCGACCATCCACGAAGTTACGTCCATGTTTCTTTACGGCAGCGAGGTGCCGCCGGATAACTTCATCGAAGATGACCTGACAACTGAACGCGCGCGCGAGCCGATAGACGTCGATACGGACGAGTTTCTTGATCCCGATAATGGTCCCGGACGCTTTGTAGTCGCTTCCAATAGCGCCATGATGCAGCGTTTCTTCGAAACTGCCGCTGCTGATTACGCATCTGGGGTATTTTCTGCGCATCAAGATGCATCCACAGGCATTGTGACGATGTCAAAGGGTGAGTTGGACGAAATCTATGGCCTTACGGCCAACAACATCTGGCATGGCGTTAGTGTTGACAACAAATAGATCTATGACGATCTGGACGACTACGCCGAGCGCACATACATCTATGGCAACATTTCTTTCAAGATCAGCGAAGACGTCAACTTCGTAGTCTATCCCGACGGTCGTCTTGAGGTTCAGAATTTCTCGCTTGAAATTCTGAACGGCAATGACTTCGACTGGACGACTAGAGTGGACGACATTCTGACCGGGTTGGGAAATACAGTACTTAGGCGGGCGATCAACCCTAGCGGTATTGGCCAGACGGTACTCCTTAACTTCGATGCCGCCACGCCATACACTTATACGCAAGACCACTTTAACGACGACGTTGATCGCGCCGACAGCTTTTCAACTGTTCTCAACCCAATTTCGATCTCGCGAGCTATGGGCGGGGTGATCAACGATCTTTTTGAAGAAGGCACGATTCAGACCGTCATGGATGGAAAGTTGGTGCTCTACGGCGGCGATGAAGCCGACGTGATCGGACCTTACCTTTCCCGCACGGGTGTCAACGTGTCCGACCCTGGTCTTGATCTTCCCAACCCGCTTCGTGAGCATACTGATAACGGGCTGATTTATGTCGCCGGGGCCGGGCACGATACCGTTACGGGAACTGGTGCAGATGACGTGCTCTTCGGCAACGGTGGCGCCGACGCCCTCTTCGGTGGCGGAGCCGATGACTTCATCTTCTTCGACTTCGCGGACGGCTCCAACGTCTACGGCGGCGCGGGCCGGGATGTGGCAGTGGCGCTCGGGCAGGATGGCGTGACGGTCGACATGGCCGAGCAGGGGCTGGAATGCGTGATCGGCTGCGATGGGGCGGATACGATCTTGGTCACAGAGGCAGACCAACCAGTTTTCGCAGCAGGCGGTGGTGGCGCAGACCATTTCATCCTCGACAACCTCGATACGCATGGCCCTAGGATACTCTGGGGCGGTGCAGGGGCCGACGTATTCGAGTTCCAGAACGGCGGTCGTGTCAGCCTTGCCGTTGTCACCATCGACGGCCTGACCGAGGAAGCCTTCTCGCGCCTGACCCTTGCGGACCTTGGGCTGGGAGAACTCGACGTCTCATTGCTCAGTGCAATCATCATCAACCCCGATGCTACGGATCGGTTCTATTCGGAGGATGGGGTAGTCGGGACATCGTCGGTAAACTTGGGGGACTGGTGGGATATCGGCAACGATCCTGATCTTTTGGACCTTCTTGTTCCCGGATATGGGACACCTGTATCGTTGGATGTACGCACTTCAGACGTGCTGGGTGGAAGCTATTCGGTTCAAGGAGTCTTCCGCAACGAAGTGCGTGCCATCCATGAAATTACTATTCAGTACAATTACTTTGACGTAACGGTTCGGTCAGACGGTGGGTATGAGGTTGTGAACACCGATATCTATGAAGAAGGCCTTATCCGTTACAACCTCGAAACCGAGTCCACGATCGACACCCGGTCCGAGGTCATTGAAGATGCATTGATGACTGCCGAATGGGTGTTTGCCCAGTGGGACGAGTATGACTACGGGCACGTAACAAGCGAATATTGGACCGTTCAGGCTCGTTCTGACATTCCTACGGGTCCATTCTATGTCGTAGGGGGTGAGTTTGCTGGCAACGTCCTTTCTGCCAATGGTGATCTCTCGGGCTCTCTCCCCGACGACCCCGGCCCTTCCCCCTTCGACTGGCTCCTCGCGGCCTGACGGATTTGGCTGCTTGGCTCGCTGAAGCCAAACCTTTCCAAATCCTTAACGCCCACAGCCAACAACCTGATGTCAAATGATAATCCGGAAATGTCCACCGTGGACAGAGGCCCTCATTCCGCCGCCAGCCGCACCTTCCCCGCCATGATCTCCGGCAGCGCCCCCTCGATCCAGCCAACCAGCGTCACCACATGCCCCGCCGCCTGCATCCCCAGCGGGGTCAGCTCGTAATCGACGTGCGGCGGCACCACCGGGTGCGCCGTCCGCAGCACGAACCCGTCCGCCTCCAGGTCCTTCAAGGTCTGCGACAGCATCCGTTCGCTGACCCCCCCAACCTTCTGGCGCAGTTCGGCAAACCGGTGCCCGCCCGTCGCCAGCGCGACCATCACCAGCGTCCCCCACCGGCTGGTCAGATGGTTGAGGACGCCCCGCGACGGACACTCCGCCGCCATCACGTTCCCCTTTTGCATGCGGTCCATCAATCCCTGTGCAACCGTGCCTGTCATCCTGTGCGCCCCTGATCCATACTAATAAATTTGTGCGTACTTCCTTTTCATAAGTATACCCCGTATGTCTCCATCGTCAACCAACAGGAGTCCCCAGATGACCATCGCCATCACCGGAGCCACCGGCCACCTTGGCCGCCTCGCTATCGCTGCCCTCAAGGCCCGCGGTGCGACCCCCATCGCACTTGCCCGCGACCCGGCCAAGGCCGCCGACCTGAACGTGGAAACCCGCGCCTTCGACTACACCACTGCCGACCCCGCGGCCTTGAAGGGGATCGAGACGCTGGTGCTCATCTCTTCGAACGACCTCGTCGACCGCGTGGGACAGCACAAGCGGGCCATCGCTGCCGCGAAACAGGCGGGCGTCAGCCGCATCGTTTACACGTCGCTGCTGAAAGGTGGAGCGAATCCGATGGTTCTGGCGCTGGATCATGCCCCGACCGAAGCAGCCCTGAAAGAGAGCGGCATCGCGTATACGGTGCTGCGGAACGGCTGGTACACTGAAAACTACACCGGTGCTCTGGGGGCCGTGCTGGCGCATGGCGCGATGATCGGCGCTGCGGGCGAAGGGCGGGTGTCTTCTGCCGCGCGCAAGGATTATGCCGAAGCGATCGCTGTGGTGGCTTTGGATAAAGCCCATGCGGGCAAGGTCTATGAGCTGGCAGGCGATGCGGCACACACCGGGGCCGATCTGGCGGCGGAAGTGGCCAAGGCGGCAGGCAAGCCGGTGGTCTATGTGAACATGCCAGAGGCGGACTATGCCAAGGCGCTCGAAGGTTTTGGCCTTCCGCCGGTTTTGGCAGGGGCCCTTGCCGACAGCGAAACCTGGGCGGCGAAAGGCGCGCTATACGACGACAGCCGGACGCTCAGCCACCTGATCGGCCGTCCGACGACGCCCATCTCTGACACCATCGCCGCAGCACTTTGACCAACAGGGCAGGGGCCTTCCGGTCCCCTGCCCGAACCGCGCTTCGTGACCTTGCCACGGTTGCAACATTCCCCTCGCTTCGACGGAACCTGTCACGATACCCGGACCTCGATGCACGTCGCCGCAAACGACACAGGTCCCGCAACTCTCTGATCATCCGCCGCAACGTGGCCGTGCTGCGCTGGTACCGAACCTTTCCCTTTTCACATTGGCGAAATATCCTCTGGGGGTTTGGGGGGCGAAGCACCCCCAATGACATAGCCGGTTGCGCGGCCCTTGCGCCGCGCAGAGTCGAGATGAAAGGCGCGCGCGTCAGCGCTCTATTCTCCCGGAACAGGATCATGGAATGATCTCGAACCGGTCCACATCCACCATCCCCATGTCGGTGATCTTCAGATGCGGGATCACCGGCAGGGCCAGGAACGCCAGCTGCAGGAACGGCTCCTCCAGGACCACCCCAAGTGAAGCCGCCGCAGCGCGCAGCTTGACCAGATCTTCCCGCACTGCCTCGAACGACAAAAGGCTCATCAGCCCCGCCACCGGCAAGGCCAGCTCGGCAAGGACCTGGCCGCCCTCCACCACCACGAACCCGCCCTCGATTTCGACCAGCCGGTTCGCCGCCATTGCCATGTCAACGTAATCTGCTCCGACGACGGCGATGTTGTGGTGGTCGTGGCAGACGGTGGACCCGATGGCCCCCCGCTGCAGCCCGAACCCCTTGACGAACCCCGTGGCCCGGTTCCCGTTCACCCCGTGCCGTTCGATGACCGCGATCTTTACCAGATCGCGGATCAGGTCCGGCCGCTTGTCTCCATCGACCGGGGCCACATCAAACGTCAAGTGCTCGGTGATGATCTTGCCCGGCAGAATTCCGATCACTGGCGTCTCGACCCTGTTGCCGCCGGTGCGGAAATGTACCGCCTCGATCCAGCCGGATTTCACCGACCCGCGCGCCACCGGCTCGGTCGTCTCTCGGCCCGCGAAGGCCACTGCATCGGCCACCACGCCCCCCGCCAGCACAAGGCTGGCATTGCAGCCCTCCAGACTGTCAATCACCGCGATGTCGGCCCGCTTGCCCGGAGCGATCAGCCCGCGGTCTTTCAGCCCGAAGGCCTCGGCCGCCGACAGTGACGCCGCCCGGTAGACCGCCAAAGGAGGGGCACCCAAGGCAATCGCCCTGCGGATCATGTAGTCCAGATGCCCATGCTCACCGATGTCCAGCGGGTTCCGATCATCGGTGCAGAAGGCAAGGTAGGGCGAGAAACGCTCGGTCAGCAGCCCCACCAGCGCTGCCAAGTCCTTCGACACGGACCCCTCGCGGATCAAGACGCGCATTCCCTTGCGCAGCTTCTCCAACCCTTCTTCGTAGGTTGTCGCTTCGTGCTCGGTCCGGATGCCAGCGCTGATGTAGCCGTTAAGGTCGTTGCCCCGCAGCAAGGGGGCATGGCCGTCGATGTGGCGACCTCGGAAGGCCTCCAGCTTTTCCAGACACCCCGCGTCCTTCATCAGCACGCCGGGATAGTTCATGAATTCGGCCAGCCCGATCACCTTGGGGTGGTCCATGAACGGGATCAGGTCGGCGGCGGACAGCCGCGCCCCTGTCGTCTCCATGTGGGTCGAGGGCACGCAGGACGACAGCTGCACCCGCAGGTCCATAACCAGTTGAGATGCGGACTCAAGAAAATACCGGATCCCTGTGATCCCGCAGACATTCGCGATCTCATGCGGGTCGCAGATCGCCGTTGTCACGCCTCGGGGTGTCACGCAACGGTCAAACTCGTGCGGGGTCACCAGCGACGATTCCACATGCAGGTGCGTGTCGATGAAACCGGGCACCAGCACCTGACCGGACACGTCGATCTCGCGCTTGCCGGTGTAGCTGCCGTACACCCCCACGATGGTATCGCCGCAGATCGCCACATCGGTTTCCACCAGATCGCCGTTGATCAGATCGAAGACCCGGCCGCCTTTCAGGACCAGATCAGCGGGCGTCAGCCCCCGGCCCTGATCAATTCTGTCGCCCAGCAGCGTTTTCGGCATGGCATTCTCCTTCCCGATCAGGGAACCTGAAAGGCGATGCGGCGTCTAGTGGCCGTAACCGAAGCGGATCCTTCCATGCGCCCCTTGCGCGGCATTGCCCTTAAAGTTGCGTCGGTCATGGTCTTCATCGTCATGGCCTCGCTGATCAAGTCCACCGCCCAGCACGTGCCGGCGGGGCAGGCGGTGTTCTTCCGGTCGCTGTTCGCCATCCCGGTCATCGTGGTCTGGCTTGGTTGGCGCAAAGAGCTGCGCACCGGTCTCAAGACGGTCCAACCCTTGGGGCATGTCTGGCGCGGTGTGGTCGGGACCATGGCGATGGGGCTTGGCTTCGCGGGTCTGGGCTATCTGCCGCTGCCCGAGGTTACCGCAATCGGCTACGCCGCCCCCTTGTTGACCGTGGTTTTCGCCGCGATGTTTCTGGGCGAAGAGGTGCGGGCCTTCCGGATTTCGGCGGTCGTTCTGGGGATGGTCGGTGTGATGATCGTGCTGGCCCCTCGCCTGTCGCTGACGCCCGGCACGGCGGGCGTCGCCGAGGCTTTGGGGGCAATGCTGGTCCTGGGCGGCGCGGTCTTTGCAGCACTGGCACAGGTTTTCGTGCGCAAGCTGGTCAATACCGAACAGACCTCGGCCATCGTGTTCTGGTTTTCCATCACGGCGACTGTGCTGTCCCTGGTCACTTTGCCCTTCGGCTGGGTCTGGCCGACTGTGGGTGAGGCCGCAATCTTGGTCAGCGCAGGTCTTTTGGGCGGGCTGGGCCAGATCCTGCTGACCTCAAGCTACCGCGAGGCCGATGCCTCGCTTGTCGCGCCCTTTGATTATGCCTCGATGATCTTCGCGTTGGGCATCGGCTATTTCGTGTTCAACGAAGTTCCGACCGGCCCAATGTTGAGCGGGGCCGCGCTGATCGTCACCGCCGGTATCCTGATCATCTGGCGCGAGCGGAAACTGGGGTTGGAGCGCGCCAAGCAGCGCAAGGCGATGACGCCGCAGGGTTAAAGCCCCAGCCGGTCCAGCACCCAGACGCCCATCGCCTGCACCATGTCATCGCGCCAGGACAGCGGACCGGGCCGGTAAAGTGCCGACCCCAAAGCGCGCTGCTGCTTTTCCAGAATGCCCACGTCTTCCTTGGCCACCCGTTCCCAGCGGTCATAGTAGGGCTCGGCGCGGGCCTGAAAGCCGGGCAGTGACAGGCGGTCTTCGGGAAAGCAGCCGCCAACTTCCAGGATCGTGCGGGTCTCGCTGACGGGAACGGTGTTCAGCCACCACAGGCAATCCTGTGCGACGGCGAATTGCACGGTGGGAAAGACAACGGTGAAATAGGTCCCAAGGCGCGCGTCATCGTCCAGCCCCTCGATCGGCGGAAAGGGTGGCTGGTCAGACCCAAGCGTGGCGATGGACCGGCCCGAGATCACCTGAATCGCGATCCAGTCACCCTTGGTGGCGGGTGAGCGAGACTGTT
>JANMGI010000363.1:0-4107 GCA_031374565.1 Paracoccaceae bacterium
GACATCCCGGTCATCGCCCTGTCGCAGCTAAGCCGTGCCGTGGAAAGCCGCGAAGACAAGCGGCCACAGCTTTCGGACCTGCGGGAATCGGGGTCGATCGAGCAGGACGCCGATGTGGTGATGTTCGTCTACCGCGACGAATACTACCGCGAACGCGAAAAGCCCGGCGACCATGAGCTGGAGAAGATGGCGCAGTGGCAGGCGCTGATGGAATCGGTGCATGGCAAGGCCGAGGTGATCATCGGCAAGCAGCGCCACGGCCCGATCGGCACGGTGGAACTGTCGTTCGAGGGCCGGTTCACCCGCTTTGGCAACCTTGCAAAGCCATGGCAAGGATCGGGCGGGCCGGACGTGGGGTTCTAAAGCGTGTCCGACAAAAGTGGACTTCGGTTTTGGCGAAAGACACGCGACCCCCAAGACGACTGAGTGCAGTCGGCGCGTCTATCAGCGTCGGACAGACTCTGACCGAAGCCGCGCCTTTCTGCTTGACCCGCGCCCCGCACCGGTCAAAACAGCCCCATGGCAACCGCAACCCTGACCATCGACCTTGACGCAATAGCGGCGAACTGGCGCGCTCTGGACCGGATGTCCGGCCCCGGAGTGCAAACCGCCGCCGTGGTGAAAGCCGACGCCTATGGTATGGGCGTCACCCGCGTCGCGCGCACGCTTGCCGCCGCCGGGGCACGGCGCTTTTTCGTCGCCGCAGCCGAAGAAGGTGCTGCGGTGCGTCAGGCGCTTGGCCCGGGACCGCAAATCTCGATCCTGTTCGGGCACATGGCGGGCGACACCGAGATGATCCACGATCTTGACCTGACGCCGATGCTGAACAGCCTGGAGCAGATCACCCGGCACCTCGAATCGCTGCCGGGTCACGCGTTCGGGGTCCAGCTGGATACCGGCATGAACCGGCTTGGCGTCGAGATGCTGGAATGGCAGGCCGTGGCTCCGATCCTCGTCGATGCCGGGCCGGAACTTCTGATGAGCCACCTTGCGTGCGCCGATGACCCAGATCATCCGCTCAACGACGCGCAGCTGAAAGCGTTCCACGCGATGACCGACGGCACCGGCCTCCCCCGCAGCCTGGCCGCGACTGGGGGCATTCTGCTGGGTCCGCGCTACCATTTCGATCTGACCCGCCCCGGCATCGGCCTATACGGCGGCCGCCCGCATGACGCGGCCCTTCCGGTGGTGACCTTGACCCTGCCGGTGATCCAGACCCGCGAGGTCGAACCCGGCGAGGCTGTCGGCTACGGCTGCACCTGGGTGGCCACGCGACCCTCTATCATCGCGACGGTCGCGGCGGGCTATGCCGACGGCTTGCCCCGCACCCTGTCGAACCGGGCGCAGCTTTGGGACGGTGACATCGCCTGCCCGCTGATCGGCCGCGTCTCGATGGACATGATCACCGTCGACATCACCGACCTGCCCGAAGTCCCGCGTGAGCTGGACATTCTGGGCCCGAACCAGCCCGTGGACGCGCTGGCCGACATCGCCGGAACCATCGGCTATGAACTTCTGACCGCCCTTGGCCCGCGCTACACCCGCCGCTACCAGGAACGCCCGGCATGACGGCTGCAGTGCTTGGCGCGGTCGGCCGTCCGGTGCTGCAAGCCATCGCCGCCGTCGGGCGTGTCGCACTTTTCGCCGGCGCAATCCTTGGCCATCTCGTGCGCCCGCCGTTCTATCTGCGTGAACTGGGCGTGTCGCTCTTGCAGATCGGCTGGTATTCCCTGCCCGTCGTCGGCTTGACCGCGATCTTCACCGGCGGGGCCTTGGCCTTGCAGATCTACGCAGGTGGCGCGCGCTTCAACGCAGAATCCGTCGTCCCCTCCATCGTCGCCATCGGCATGACGCGCGAACTTGGCCCCGTGCTGGGCGGGCTGATGGTCGCCGCCCGCGTTGCCTCCTCCATCGCAGCCGAAATCGGCACGATGAAGGTCACCGAGCAGATCGACGCTTTGGTAACCTTGTCCACGAACCCGTTGAAATATCTGGCCGTTCCCCGCGTGGTCGCGGCAACGCTGTCGATGCCGATCCTTGTGGCCACGGGCGACGCCATCGGCATCATGGGCGGCTGGCTGGTCGGAATCACCCGGCTGGATTTCAACTCTGCCGCCTACCTGAAGAACACAGTCGATTTCCTGCAAGGCTGGGACATCGGGTCCGGCCTCGTCAAAGGCGCGGTGTTCGGCTTCATCGTGGCGGTGATGGGCTGTTACCACGGCATGAACTCGGCCCGTGGCGCGCAGGGCGTTGGGGCGGCAACCAAGGCCGCGGTGGTCGCGGCAAGCGTGTTGATTCTTGCCGCAAACTACGTGCTGACAGAGGTGTTCTTCACCTCATGATCACCCTTACCGATGTTCACAAGCATTTCGGCCCGAACAAGGTGCTGCAGGGTGTCAACCTGACGATCCCCAAGGCCACCTCCATGGTGATCATCGGCGGCTCGGGCACCGGGAAATCCGTCCTTCTGAAATGTGTCCTCGGCCTCGTGCGCCCCGACAGCGGCACGATCACCCTGGACGGTCAGGACGTGACGAAGACCGACCGCGACGCTTTCCTCGCCCGCTTCGGGATGCTCTTTCAGGGCGGCGCGCTCTTTGACTCGCTGAAAGTGTGGGAGAACGTCGCCTTCCGCCTTGTCCGTGGCCCGAAAGCGCTGCCGAAGCCGCAAGCGCGCGAAATCGCCATCGAGAAACTGCGCCGCGTGGGTCTCAAGCCCGAGGTTGCCGACCTCTTCCCCGCCGAGCTTTCCGGCGGCATGCAAAAGCGCGTCGGCCTTGCGCGCGCCATCGCAGCGGAACCGGAAATCATCTTCTTTGACGAACCGACCACCGGCCTTGACCCGATCATGGCGGGCGTCATCAACGACCTGATCCGCGAGATCGTGACAGAGATGGGTGCCACTGCGATGACCATCACCCACGACATGTCCTCGGTCCGCGCGATTGCCGACAACGTCGCGATGCTGCACGGCGGGGTGATCCGCTGGACTGGACCCGTTTCAGAAATGGATGCGACGCCAGATGCTTACGTGCAGCAGTTCATCCAGGGGCGGGCGGATGGGCCGATCGAGAGTGTCCGCTGACCCCACACAATTTGGCTAAAATTTGCGTTGCTCTTTTCGAAATACTCCACGGGAGGTCTGTAGGGTGTGAAACCCTCCAGTCCGCACAAAGCCAGGGAACCTGCCATTGAAATACCTCAACCTCGCCCTCCTCATCCTCTTCCCCATCGCCTGGTTCGCCCCGCTCCTGCGCGCCGCCCTCCTGCCGATCTTCGGGATGGACGAAGTCAGCGTGATGACCGGCCTCCAGTCGCTGTGGGAGTCCGACACGGCCCTTGCCCTGCTTGTGACCTTCCTTGCCGTCTTCGCGCCCTATGCAAAGACCATCGGCCTTGCCCTTCTGCACTGGAACCTCCTCAGCCCGAAAACTCTGCCAGTGCTGGACATCCTGGGAAAGCTGGCGATGGCCGACGTCTTCCTGATCGCCCTCTACATCGTCATCGTGAAGGGCGCGGGCTATGTCACGATCGAGACCGCATGGGGCCTGTATCTCTTCAGCGGATGCGTGCTGGCGCAGGTCCTGATCTCGTGGAGATCAAAACCTGCCGCCTGAGCCGCACCCAAATTCCTTTCGCAAGGAATTTCCCAAGAATTTTCCTTAAAATTCTTGACGCTCTATCGCCTTGATACTGCCCAAAAGTCCCGCCACTGTCGCGCCTTATGAAACAGACTGCCTCATTCACCTGCACTGTCTGCGGTGCCGCCTATCGCAAATGGACCGGCAAGTGCGACGCTTGCGGCGGGTGGAATACTGTCATCGAGGAGGCTCCGCTCTCCACCGGCCCGAAATCGCTGGGTGCCAAGGGCAGACAAATCCCGCTCTCTGACCTCGCGACCGAAGAAGCCCCGCCGCCCCGCGCGTCGTCCGGGATTGATGAGCTGGACCGCGTACTTGGTGGTGGCCTTGTCCCGGCCTCGGCAATCCTTGTGGGCGGTGACCCGGGCATCGGCAAGTCCACCCTTCTTCTGCAAGCCGCCGCAAGTTTCGCCCGCAAGGGTCTGAAATGCCTTTATATCTCGGGTGAAGAGGCCAGCGCGCA
>JANMGI010000375.1:0-3740 GCA_031374565.1 Paracoccaceae bacterium
GCTGACCGTGATGTCGCCCTTATCTCCGTCAGCAACACCCCCGCCACCCGCCGGAGCAGCCCAGGTCCCGTCCGCCCGCAGAAAGTTCGCCGTGCCCCCCCCCGACGCCGGGGCCAACCCCTTTGCCGCGGTCCCGAACACATCCAGCAGTGCCGTCGCCTGCGTACCGGTCAGGTCAACCGGGTCAGCCGAAGCCCCGGCATTGTTCCCCTTGATCGTGTTCGCCGCCATATTGGCCAGCTTCGCGTTGGTGACAGCATCATCGGCCACTTGCCCCGTCACGACCTGTGCCGCGACAATATTGCCCGCCACACGCCCCAAGACCGTATTTGTCCCGACCGCAAGGTCCGCCGGGTCTGCCGTCGCTGCCGTAGCGTTGGCCTTGATCGTGTTCGCCGCCATGTTGGCAAGCCGGGCATTGTCCACCACGTCCGGATCCACCGTCCAAGTCGCCCCCGATCCGCTGACCGTGATGTCGCCCTTGTCTCCGTCAGCAACACCCCCGCCACCCGCCGGAGCAGCCCAGGTCCCGTCCGCCCGCAGAAAGTTCGCCGTGCCCCCGCCCGACGCCGGGGCCAATCCCTTCGCCGCCGTCCCGAACACATCGAGGAGAGCCGTCGCCTGCGTGCCCGTCAGGTCCTCGGGTGCTCCGGTCCCCGCCGTCGCCCGGCCCTTGAGCGTCGCGGTCGGAACGGTCGCAAGCTTTGCATTGGTCAGCGTGCCCGTCGCCACTTGCGCGTCCACCAGCTGCGCCGCGACGATGTTCCCCGCAACCCGCCCAACGACTGCGTTCGTCCCCACTGCAAGATCGCCCGGGTCCGCAGTCGCCGCTGTGGCATTGGCCTTCAGCGTGTTTGCCGCCATGTCGGCAGCCTTGGTGTTGTCCACCGCATTGGCCGCGATGGTCAGCGCTGTCCCGCCCGCCGCCTTCGTCACATCGCCGGTAAAGGCAGTGGTCCGGATCGACCCCGCTCCGCTGAACTCGATGCCCCCGGTGACCGTGATCGCCTCCGGATCGCCCGTGCCTGCCGTATCCCGGCCGATCAGGCTGTCCGTCGCGATGTCCGCCAGCTTGGTGAACCCGACCGCGTTGGCCGCAATCGTCGTGGCCCCATCCCCGGTTGAAGTGACATCGCCGGAATGGTTAGGGTGGACATAGTTGTTCGCCCCCGTGGCCACTCCGTCCAGCTTGGTCTTGTCCGCCGCCGACAGGAACCCCGCGACCGATCCCGTCGCCGCCGCATGCAACGCGCCCCCCGCCCGGCTTCCATGCGCCGTATCGTCGAACCGCGCCGCAGGCAGCGTCCCCGCTGCAAGGTCCGCAGCCGAGCCACTGGTGGCCACCGTCGCAAGCCCGGTGATCGTGGCCGCCGCCTGCGTCCCCGTATGGTTCGCCCGCGCCAGCAGGACCGCATCCGCCGCGTTGGCCGTCGCACCGTTCGCCACGTTCAGGATGGTGCGCACTTGGCTCCCCGTCAGCGCCTCGGGCACCCCGGTCCCTGCCGTCGCCCGCCCCAGAATCGTGCTTGTTGCAAGGTCCGCCATCTTCGCCAGCGACACCACACCCGCGTCGATGGTCCACGTCGCCCCCGACCCACTGACGGTGACGTCCCCCTTGTCGCCATCGGAAACCGCGCCGCCGCCGATCACTTGCGTGACCCCGGCGGTCCGCACCTTGACCTCACCCGTCGTGGTGTTCAGCCACAGCGTCCCGTTCGCGGGTGCCGAAGGGTCCGCCGCCTGCCCTCCCAGACGCATCGGCTTTGGCAGCGTCACCTCGCCCGTCACAGCGCCTGCGACCAGCGCCACTGACCAGACGGACCCGTCGGCGCTGACCTTGACGCTAAAGTCATCCGCCCCCGCCGTGCCCATCTCGGCCCGGCCGCTGAACCCGGTCTGGAACAGAAGGCTTGCCGTATCCCCCGTCACCGCCTTGTTCAGCTTCAGCTGGTGACCCGACCCGGCATGGTTCAAAAGCGTCGCCGGCGACGATACCGAAAGCCGGTTCGTCGCGTCCGGCGTGGCCGAGACGCCCAGCCGCCCCACCGTGAACGGCCCGTCCGACAGCGCGATCCAGATCAGCCCGTTGTAAAAGGCCATCTGGCTTTCGGCCATCACATAGGCCTGCCAGCCGTTCAGCGGCTGGGTGAACTGCCACCCGGCTTCGGTGAACAGCGCAATGCGCCCCGCCTGCCCGACCCAGGGGCCCGTCGCCCCCACCGCCACAATATGCCGGTCGCCGATCGTCGGCAAAGCGGGGGGAGTGGTCAACGTGCGGTTCAGCACTGCCAGCTGCACCATCAGGTCCAGCTTCAGCAGCGCTTCGTTATGGGTCACATGTTTCTGCGCCTGCGCCGGAAGGATCAGGGGCAGCGACAGGATCGTCGTATCGTCGGGCATCAGGAACCTCCGGGGATCGCCTTGGCCAGCGACCCTAGGCAGTGTCCGTCAACACCCGCTCACCAGCCCGCGCGCACCGCCCGCGCCCCGCGCAACACCCGCCGCGCCGTCATGGTCCCTCGACCACCACCGGCCCAGCGCGCCCGCTGCGGGCTTCGGCCCAGGTGTTCGCGCTGATCGCCAGAATGATCAGCGCACCCCCCGCCAGCACCCAGACCTCCACCGGCTCGCCAAAGGCCAGCGCCCCCAGCAGCGCCGCCCAGATCAGCTGCAGAAACGTCACCGGCTGCGTCACCGCCAGGGGGGCCGCCCGGAACGCCTTCGCCATCGCGTAATGCCCCAGCGTCGCCAGCCCCGCCACCGCCCCCAGCCACAGGTATTGCTCCACCCGCACCGGCTTCCACTGCACCACCGCCAGCGGCAACAGCCCCAGCGTCACCGTCACCGACAGCACCGCCACGATGATCGACGCCGGGGCCTCCCGACTTAGCCGTTTCGCGATGATGTAGCTCATCGAAAAGAACACCGTCGCCCCCAGCTGCGACAGATGCCCAAGGCTCAGCTCCTGCACGCCCGGCCGCAACACGATCAACCCACCCGCAATGGCCACCACGACCGCCGCGACCCGCCGCGCCCCCAGCCCCTCGCCCAGCATCAGTCCGCCGATCACCAGCACCATCACCGGCCCCAGAAACGCAATCGCCGCCATCTCAGCCACTGGCACCCGCGCCATCGCGTAGAACCACAGGATCACCGCGACAATATGCAGCGCCCCGCGCCCCAGAAACATCCGCCCCACGCCGGGCCGGAACCGCATCCCCCGCGCCGCCCACAACGCGGGCAGCAGCATCGCCAGACCAAAGCCGAACCGGATGAACGCCGACTGCGCCGCTGGCAACTCGGTCCCAAGGAAACGGACAATCCCGTTCACCCCCACAAAGGAAAGCCCGGCCCCCGCCATCCACAAGGCACCCTCCAGGGGCCGCCCCAGATCGTTCGGCAAAGCCGTTTGAGGTGCTGTCACCTGACCTGCCTCAGGCGTTGATATCCGCACGAAACTCCTCCAGCCGCCGCTTCTGCCGACCGTCCGCGTCAAAATTCCCGGGCGAAAGCCAGGCCTCATATGCGGGCCTCAGGGCCACCCAATCCTTGTCGATGATGGAAAACCAAGCCGTATCCCGGTTCAACCCCTTCACCACCAGATGCTGCCGGAACACCCCTTCCGCCACGAACCCGAACCGCGCTGCGGCCTTCTTCGACGGCAGGTTGTCGTTGTTGCATTTCCACTCGAACCGCCGGTAGCCGAGGTCGTCGAACACATGCCGCGCAAACAGATACAG
>JANMGI010000385.1:0-1808 GCA_031374565.1 Paracoccaceae bacterium
TCCGCCGAGCTGACCACACTTTCTGCCGAAGTGGCCGATGCTAGAACCACCCAAAATGCAACGCTTGAAACGCTTGGCGCAGATATCGCCGCCCTGGCCGACCGCATCGCCAAGCTGGAAACCGCCCCCGCACCGCAAGCACCTGACCTTTCGCGCCTGGATGCGCTTGATCAGCGCCTTGCCACAATCGAGGCGATGCCTACAGAAGGGGGCGCCTCTACCGCCGCGCTGACCGCCAAGCTTGCCGAATTGGAGCAGAAGCTGGCCACATTGCCTGCAACTGGATCCGATCCCGCCTTGCAACAACAACTTGACGACGCCCTCGCCCGTCTGACCGAAGCCGAGACTGCCGCCACCACCCGCGCGACCGAGGCTGAAGCCGCCGCAACTGCTGCCAAGCGGGCAACTGCGCTGGATGCCTTGTCCACCGCAATTGCCAGCGGCAATCCCTTCACGACAGAACTTCAGGCACTTGCCGACCCCGCACTTGCCGAAGCGCTTGGAAGCATGGCCGAAACCGGCGTGCCCGCGCTTGCCACTCTGCAAGCCAGTTTCCCGGACGCCGCACGTCAGGCGCTGAAAATCGCCCGTGATGCCAGCACCAGCGACGGATTAAGCGACCGTCTGTTCGATTTCCTTGCATCGCAAACCGGCGCGCGTTCGCTGACCCCTCTTGAAGGCACCACCCCTGACGCCATCCTGTCGCGCGCAGAATTTGCACTGTCCGAAGACCGCATCGCCGATGCGCTGGCCGAGCTTCAGCCGCTGGACGCTGCCATCAAGGCTCCGCTCGATGGGTGGAGACAGCAGGCCTCGACCTACCTTGCGGCAACCGCTGCCTTGAACGCAGCGCGGGGGGAATGATGCTCTGGTCGCTGACAAAAGTTGTCCTCTTCGTCGTCCTGATCGCAATCCTGGCACTTGCCGCCAGTCTTCTGTCCGAAACCGGAGAGGCCGCGCGGATCAGTGTCGCCGGATGGGAATTCACCATCGGTCCGGTGCAGGCCGTTGTTCTGGGGGTCGTTCTCTTCACCGCCGTCTGGCTGGCGCTGAAGATCATTGGCCTGCTGGCGGCAATCTTCCGCTTCCTGAACGGCGATGAAACCGCCATCTCGCGCTATTTTGACCGCAACCGGGAACGCAAAGGCTATCGCGCGCTGTCCGAAGGCATGATGGCGCTGGCCTCGGGCGAGCCCCGCCTTGCCTTGACCCGTGCCCAGAATGCCGAACGTCTGCTTGGCAAGCCGGAACTCACCACACTTCTGGTGGCCCAGGCAGCCGAAGCCGCCGGAGACCACAAGCGGGCGACCGAGGCCTACAAGACACTCCTCAAGGACGACGCCACCCGCTTTGTCGGCGTGCGCGGGCTTTTGCAGCAAAAGCTGGCCGAGGGTGATCGCGAAGTGGCGCTGAAACTGGCCGAAAAGGCGTTTGAACTGCGGCCCAAGCATATGGAAACCCAGGACATCCTGCTGAAACTGCAATCCGACGCCGGTGATTGGTCCGGTGCCCGTGCCACGTTGGGCGCAAAACTGAAAACCGGCGCGTTGCCCAAGGACGTCTACCGTCGCCGTGATGCGGTACTTGCGCTGCAACAGGCGCGCACCGTGATCGACGACGATGCCAGCATCGAAGCGCGCGAAGCGGCAATCGAGGCGAACAAGCTGTCGCCCGACCTGATCCCCGCCGCCGCCATGGCCGCGCGCGGTTATGTGGCCAAGGGCGACAAGAAGAACGCAACCCGCGTGCTGAAAAAAGCGTGGGAGGTCCTGCCCCACCCCGACCTTGCCGCTGCCTTCGCCGGGATC
>JANMGI010000432.1:0-4982 GCA_031374565.1 Paracoccaceae bacterium
ACGCCGGTGCCGGGGACATGGGTGCCGGGGGGCGCGAAGACGCCGACGAGGCCGGTTTTCGCGTTGGGCGCGCCGCAGACGACCTGAACTTCCTCGGTCCGGCCTTGTGGCCCCTCGGGATAGGTCTCTACCCGGCAGACGCGGAGGCGGTCGGCGTTGGGGTGCTGGACGGCCTCGATCACCCGGCAGATGCGGAAGGCGCCCAGCTGCGCGGTGGGGTCCTCGATCCCTTCGACCTCAAGGCCAAGGTCAGTCAGCGCCTCGGTCAGCGCGTCGACGGTGGCGTCGGTTTCGAGGTGGTCTTTCAGCCAGGACAGGGTGAACTTCATCGGCGGGACTCCAGATTTGAGGCCCGGATTAGCGGAAAGCGGGGGGAAGGGGAAGCGTCAGGAATGGGCCCAGACCCAGGCGTTGAAGAGGCCGAAAAGGATCGGCTGATGGACGAGGTAGATGACAAGGGAATGGCGGCCAGGGAAGGTGAGGGCGTGGGCGAGGCGGGAAGGTGCGGTGCCGCGCCATTGGTCGAGTTTCAGGGCCTTGGCAACGGCGATCCCGGCCAGTGCCGGGGCGGCCCAGGGGATGAGGGGGACGTAATCGCCCATCATCGGGCGGGTTTCGGCAAGGCCGGTCCAGACCAGCCAAAGTGGGTCGAAGGCCGCGAAGCGCGGGCCCCAGGCGGCGGCGAAGATCACGGCGGCAAGGGCAACGGAGACGGGCCAGGGCAGGCGGAGTGCGAGAAGTCCGAGAAGGGCGGTGGCGGCCATGGCGTGGAGGATGCCGAACCAGATCGGGCCACCGGGGACCAGCCAGATGCTGGCGAGGGTTACAAGGGCCGCGGTCGCGGCAATCATCGCCCACCGTTTCCAGAACGAAGGCCAGCGGATGCCGCGCCCGTGGGCCAGCCAGAGGCCGATGCCGGAAAGGAAGAGAAAGCTGCCGGCGATTGCCCTCGCGAAGTAGTGCCAGAAGGGTTGAGACATCGTGCCCGCGTCGATGTGGCCGAAAAGCGCAAGGTCGAAGGTGAAGTGGAAGACCACCATGCAGACCACGGCCAGCGTCCGGGCGACGTCGATGGCTGCCAGGCGGCCGGGGGGGGGCAGGGCTTCGGTCATGCAGAAAGAGTGGCGCGGATTTCCCGGCGCTGCAAGGCGCGCGGCGTGGGACTGCGCGCCCCGCGGCCCGGGGAAAATGGCGGAGGGGGGTGCTCCGGTAGAGGTGTGGACGCCGATGAAGGGGTGAGGGGGATCAGGAAACGCTCCGGTGGAGCGTTTCCCCCCCGAACGCCCGAGCACGCCTGCGAGGGCCGGGGTGGCGGTCCAGATTTTGACTCCGGTGTCCTTGGTGGCGGAGACCGGGCGGGCGATGTGACAGGCCACGGACGAAGGAGATCATGCCGCCCTCGATCACCGCGATGGGGTTCTGGCCGGGCCGGATGTGGTCGCGGATCAGGGGGCTGGTGGGCTGGTTGTGCTCGGCGGCCCTGCGAATCGGAGGTGGAGGGGAGGGGGACCGGGGTCAGCGCGGTGAGGGGGCGGCGGGAGGGGACGCGAGGGAGGCTTTTGCGGCCTCAGACGGGAAGTATCCACGGTGGACAGTTTCGATTAAGGCCGTCGGATCAATGGGTTGATCGCGGGCGTTAGGTGGTGTTAAGGATTGGGAGGGGCGGATGGAGTGGATTGGGTAAGGGACATGAGCCAGCACCTTTCCGCCTGCAAAATGGTGCGTGAAATCATGCACTCTAAGGGCTCACTCGCTAAATCGTCAGTGAGGGCCGAACATACCGATCAAACAATTCAAAGTTTCGCTGATTTGTCGGGAAAAGTTTGGGGAAGTTCTTGTCAAAATATCCTTTCCAGAACGATACATCTTCGAAAGCTGTTCCTGCTACAATTGATCTGTCCTCGCAGCAAAGTACTGAATACTGAAGATCACAATCGAAAAAGAAACACGCTTTGGAGGTGTCGTCCACTAAAGAAAAAGGTGTCGTCATATAGCCATGATCGATAAAGTTAAAGGCGGTGTAATTAATATCCTTCAGCCTAATATTCAATTTGTAGTGCGGTACAGCTGGAATCAGAGTCGGATTGTGAATTATCTTTCCCAGCTCCGCTGTGAGAAGTTGCTCAAGGCTTCCATCATCAAATTTTATCTCGCAGTGATCAAAAACACTCCCAGGTATCGCAACCGCATAAGTGCCAAAACGCGGCGCACAAATGTTGGCATCCAATCTGAAATCCAGAGAACCAAGTCTTGCCGGGTGATAGATCAGATTCTCTAGTATTGCCTCTATGTGCTGATCGGATTCATCTATTTCTGCGCCCAGCCGCAGGAGTTCATCACGATCTCGGTCGCCTATCAATACTGGTGTTGGTCCAAGCATGTGCTTTCGTCTTACTCCTGCTATCCTGTAAAGGAACCCTTGAACTTCCCGGGCCTACCACCCGGAGGTGTTACTGACCATCCCGGAGAACCCGTGCTACTCCTACCAGGATATGTTGTTACACTAGTCCCATCAGGGAAAGTGGTTGTCGTAGCACCTTCGGGTCTTGTGATCTGTTCAGCACCTTTAACTCCACCGATCTCGCGATCAAAATCCTCCCGTGACTTTGGTGTTTCCCAACCCATCTGTCCTTCATCGGACGGTGCAGAACCGCCAAGCGCTTCGTCCAGAGCGGAGTTCCCGGTAGACGGCCCATTGGGAGGACCGTTGTGGCCAGATCCGGGAGAATCGTCTGACGTACTTCCCCGCCCATCATCTGCTTCATTTAACAGAAACGGCGGAAGGCGAAAGTCAAAGTTAAAGTCAAACAAGTCTGGGCAGATATAGTTTGCCGTGACTGCTGCTCCGATAAGCAGCAGCCCACCACCACCACAAATCAAGACGCCTTGGGGACCTGCACACAGGAGGAGGAGAGCATTTTCTCCCTTTGGATCGATAAACCTCCCCGGATTTTGCCCCACATACCCATACACGCTCGCCCCGTCCACCAACCCCAGCGGGTCGGCCTGGAGGTACCTCCCCGTCGTCGGGTCGTAGTCGCGCATCCAGTTCTGGTGGAGGCCGCTCTCGGACTGGAACCACTGGCCGGGGAAGCGGGCGGAGGGGAGGGTGCCGGTGGAGGTGTGGACGCCGCCGAAGGGTAGGTAGGCGGCGGTCCAGACCTTTGTGCCACTGGAGTTGGTGGCGAAGACGGGCCTGCCGATGTGATCGGTGCGAACATAGTAGACGATGCCGCCTTCGATCACCGCGACCCCGGCCCTCGCAAGCGTGCTCGGGCGTTCGGCGGGAAAACAGTCCACAGGACTGTTTTCTGATCCGCCTCACCCCAGCCGTTCCAGACATATTCGCGGATCAGGGTGCCAGAGGTCTCATTGTACTCGGCGATCCGGCGGCCATCGGAATCGAAGACGGAGTGGATGGTCACGGGCGTCGGCGAGGTGAGGGTGCGGATCGCCTGCCCTCGCAAGCGTGCTCGGGCGTTCGGCGCTGACGTCCTTCCACTGGAAGGCCGTCCGGGTGCGCCTCACCCCATCGCGTCGTATGTGTACGAAGCCTGGAGGATGCCGTTGATCCGGAACTCTGACATCCGACCGGCGGCGTTGTAGGTGTAGCCGTAGGTCCCGCCCGGACGCGCCTCGGCGGTCACGTTGCCCGACGCGTCGTAGGTGAACCCGCGCGTGCCGCCTGCCGCAAGGGCGATGGTCGAGAGGCGGTTCGAGGTGGCGGGATAGGTGTAGGTGTCGGTGGCGAGCCCGAGCTTGGAGGTCAGGCGGTTGCCGACGGCGTCGTAAGTATAGGAGAGCCCACCATAGGGGCCGGTGGCGGTGGTGAGGCTTTCGCGGGGGGTGTAGGTGAAGGTCTCGGTATTGGTGGCAGTGATCTTGTCGGTGACCTTGGTGAGGTTGTCGCGGGTTTCGAAGGTGTAGGTCAACTCGCGCATTTTGGTGGTGCCGAGCACGTCCTTCAGCCCGGTCAGGCGGTAGCTTTTGTCATAGGTCCGGGTCTGGGTGTAGCCGTCGCCGTAAAGCGCGGATTTGAGGGTCGGCTGTCCAGCTGACGGAAAAGGCGCTTGGGACCTTCCGCCGTTCTACCGCCGGGTCATCGCGATGCGGATCAGGGCGCGTTCCATCAGGGCCATGCCGGGGGTCTTGCTGGCGGAGCGGAGGGTGAGGTCGGTCTCCAAAAGCACGGCGACCGCGGATTCCAGTGCGCGGACGCCCCATTGACCGGCCTGGCGACCCATCGCGTCCTTTTGCTTGAAGTTGACACGGGCCTTTTGAATGCCGACGCCCGGACCCTGCGGATCGGTGGCGGCGGCGTGGAGAATGCGGAAATGGCGCAGGGCCTGGATGCAGATGGTGACGGGAAGGGTGCCCTGCCCCTCCAGCCGCCGGAAGAGGGGGCCGATGGCGGGGGCGCGGGCCTCGGCGACGGCGTCGATCAGGTCGTCGACCTCGGCCTCGATGGTGGCGGGGGCCATGGCGGCGACATCGGCGGGGGTGAGGGGCGTGTCGTCGCGGTATTTGTAGAGCGCGATCTTTTCCAGAGTCTGACGGAAATCACCGGGGTCCAGCGCGCGAGCGAGGGTGTTGAGATCGGTCATCGCCTCACGGTCGATGTTCTGAAGGCCGGACTTCTTTAGCGCATCCTCGATCTCTTCGCGGCTGGGCGGTTCGTCATAAAGTGCGATGGAGACGGCGGCGGGGTGCTTTTCGAAGAGGGTCTTCAGGGTGGATTTGCCGGTCAGGTTGCCGCCGGTGACAACGATGACGGCATCGCCCGGCTTCCAGTCCTTCAGGGCGACGGCGATGGTGTCGGCAAGGCCGTCGGTCGCCTCTTCCAGGAAGGCCACGCGGGGACCGGGGAAGAAGCCCACGGCTTTGATCGCGTCGAACAGGAGGCTGGGGTCCTTGCGCAGATCGCCCCCGGACATCCGGGTCAGGCGCATTTCGCCTTCGCCTTCGGGGCCGATCAGGGCGGC
>JANMGI010000452.1:0-2342 GCA_031374565.1 Paracoccaceae bacterium
GGGGCCGGTTCGGCCAGGAAACCGTCCAGCTGCGGCCAGACCCTGATTGCCCGGTCGATCACCGGGTCCGACCCGCCAGCATAAAGGCCGGCCTGGATCATCATCTCGGCCCTGTCATAGGCCCCCAGAAGACGCCGAGCCTCGCCGATCAGGGTGTTCTCCTCCTCGGATGCAGCGTCGGGCAGTGACCGGCTGACCGACCGAAGCAGGTCAATCGCCGGAAACCGCCCCCGCTCGGCAATCCGGCGGTCCATCACCACATGCCCGTCCAGCACCCCGCGCAGGATGTCGGCCACCGGCTCTTCCATGTCCGACCCGGCGACAAGAACCGAGAACACCGCAGTGATGTCCCCCGTCCCTTCCGGCCCCGGCCCGGCACGTTCCGCCAGCCCCATGATCGCCTGGTTCAGCGAGGGCGGGAAGCCGCGCAAAGACGCCTCCTCCCCCCCGGCGAGAGCAACCTCACGGTGTGCCTCGGCAAAACGTGTCACGCTGTCGACCAAGAGCAGGACATGCTTGCCCTGGTCGCGGAAATGCTCGGCCACCGCCATCGCCGTCAGCGCGCACATCCGCCGCATCAGGGGCGACTGGTCCGAAGTTGCGGTCACCACCACACTGCGCGCCATCCCGGCCGGACCAAGGACCCGCTCTGTGAATTCCCGCAGTTCCCGACCGCGTTCACCCACCAGAGCGATGACGACCACGTCAGCCTCCACCCCCCGGGCGAATTTCGCCAGAAGCGAGGACTTGCCCACGCCGGAACCCGCAAAGAGGCCGATCCGCTGGCCCCGCACAAGCGGCAACAGTGTATCGAAAACCGCCACGCCCGTTTCCAGCCGCCCGCCCAGTCGCCGCCGCGATGCCGCCAGAGGTGCAGGAGCCCGCAACGCGCGCGCCTTCGGACCGCGCAGAAGCGGGCGGCCATCCAGGGGCTGGCCCGCTGCATCGATGATCCGGCCGACCCAGCTGTCATCCGGCGCGATCTCGGCCTTGCCCATAAGTTCCACCCGGTCACCGATTGCCATGCCGTCGCCGGACGCATCGGGCAGGACCGAGCAGCGCCCCGGCGTCAGTCGCAGTACCTCACCCCCGGCCACGCTGTCGCGACTGTGCAAGAGCACGCGGTCACCGATGGTGGCGGTCTCAAGTCCCGTCACCTCGGCAAGGCCGCGCCGGGTTTCCACCACCCGCCCAACCCGACGCACCGGGGCGCTGACGGCAATTTCAGCCAGAAGACCATCGAATAGACCAGCCACGGGATTCTCCCTTTGTTCGCTCTCAACCGTTTCTAAAGGAATCACCCTTAAGCCTTGGTGAAGTTGGTCGAGGGAGAAGCCCCGATGTTTGAAAAACTGGAACTTACCCGAATGGCGCAGGCGCTGGCCGCGCAGTCCGGGGCACGCATGGCGGTGATCGCGGAGAATGTCGCGAATGCCGACACCCCTGGCTACAAGGCCAAGGACGTCCCCGCCTTTGCCGAGGTGTATGAGGCAGGGGGTCTGGAAATGCGGGCCACCCGCCCTGCGCACCTGGCCGCGCCATCAGCAGCTTCAACGCCGGTACCCGACCGTGTGCGGGGCCACGAAGCGCCCAATGGCAACTCTGTCTCATTGGAAGCCGAGATGGTGAAGTCGGTCGAGGCGCGGCAGAACCACGACATGGCACTGGCGATCTACCGGGCAACCTCGGACGTGATCCGGGCCAGCCTTGGTCGGCCACGGTGAGGGGTAAGCCATGGGCAATGACCTGATCTCTTCGCTGTCTTTCGCCGCCTCTGGAATGGAGACGCAGGCGATGCGGTTGCGGCATGTGTCCGAAAACATCGCCAACGCCGATACCCCCGGCTACCACCGCAAGGTGATGACATTCGAGCAGGCCATGGACACCGGCCTGGTCGAAGCTGGTCCGGTGAAACTGGACCAAAGCGATCTGACGAAAATCTACGATCCCGGCCACCCGCTGGCGGATGAAACCGGTCACTACGACGGCTCGAATGTCGATCTGGTGATCGAAATCGCTGACGCGCGCGAAGCGCAGCGCAGCTACGAGGCGAACCTTCGAATGTTCGATCAGACGCGTCAGATGACGCAAAGTCTGTTCGATCTTCTGCGCAGATAAGGGAGATCCAGAATGGATGTGAAAAGCTCTTTCGTAAACCAGGCCTATGCGAATGCCCGCAGCGCCGCCGCCCCTACGCCAAAGGCGGGGGCGGCGGAACAGGGATTCGCAAAACTGGCTGGCAACTTCATGGGCGCGCTTCAGGAACATGAAGCCACCGCCCGGGCCGCGATGACGGGGGGGGCCGATCCGCATGCGCTGGTGCAGGCTCTGGCCTCGTCGCA
>JANMGI010000468.1:0-2939 GCA_031374565.1 Paracoccaceae bacterium
TCAAAGCTGTGACCGGGACAAAACTGCCTGCACAAAGGCGGATCGAAGTGAACGGTGATCGTGCCTGTGCCTGGATGAGCCCGGACGAATACCTGATCGTCCTGCCCTATGCGCAGGTTGCAGAAGCCTTGGCAAAGCTGGCCAAGTCCTTGGCAGAAGAGCACTATCTTGCCGTTGACGTTTCCGACGCCCGCGCCGTCTTCCGGATCGAAGGGGAAAGGGCCGCTGACGTTCTTTCCAAGCTGTCCCCGGTTGACTTCCGCACTTTGCAACCTGGTGAAGTCCGAAGGTCGCGTGCCGCCCAGGTTGCCGCGGCATTCTGGAAGCAGGATCAGGGGTTTACTCTGGTTTGCTTTCGCTCGGTCGCCGGCTATGTGATGGGTCTGCTGACCCATTCCGCGCAGCCCGGCGGCGAACTTTAGCGACAGGTCACGCCCACGGGATTTCCAATTCATTTTGCAATTCGTAGAAGGCCTTGACGCGCTTCTGCGGATTGGATTTCACTGATGTCGAAACCAGAAAGAGTGAACCATGTACCTGAAACAGATTGTCTGCGCGACGATTTTTCTTGCAACTTCTTCGATGTCTAAAGCCCTTACACTTGATTGTTCCCTGAAGCCAAACTCAAACACCCTTGGCTATGTGACCGAGCGCTACGTGCTGCAATACAATGAGGCATCTGGCCAGGCTGTTGCGTCTGACGCATTGATCCTTTACTTCAACAAAAAGCCTATCGCCGCAAAAGTGTCCGAGGATACACCCAAGAAGCTGGTACTGACCTGGGCGGTGCAATTGACCAATTCGACCGGGCAGATCACCAAGATGTTATTCCGTGCCTCGTATTTCAAAGCCGACGGTTCAGTCATCGTCCGTGCGACGCCAAGTGGCTACGCCGAGGAATTTGAGGCACGGGGTCGCTGCAAAGAGGTCTAAGCACCCGGGACTGAGTGCAACTCGGGAACCGGCATTGTCCTAGCGGGTTGGACCTTGTCACCCGCCCTTGACCTTCCCGTGCGATGCCCCCCTTATTCGTCCCAAGCTCACATCACCCATCAGGAGAACGCCGATGGCCTTCACTCTGCCCGAACTTCCCTACTCACACGATGCGCTTGCTGCGCTGGGCATGTCGAAAGAGACGCTCGAATACCACCACGACCTGCACCACAAGGCCTATGTCGACAACGGCAACAAGCTTCTGATCGCGTCGGAATACGAAGCGATGAGCGTCGAGGACATCATCACCTCCACCTACAAGGCGGGTGCGGTGGCGCAGAGCGGTCTGTTCAACAACGCCTCGCAGCACTGGAACCATGCCAAGTTCTGGGGCTGGATGGCCCCGGGTGAGAACAAGAAGATGCCGGGCGAGCTGGAGCTGGCGCTGGCTGAAAGCTTCGGTTCGGTCCAGAAGTTCAAGGACGACTTCGCCGCCGCCGGTGCGGGCCAGTTCGGCTCGGGCTGGGCCTGGCTTGTCAAGGACAAGGACGGCTCGCTGAAGGTCACCAAGACCGAAAACGGCGTGAACCCGCTATGCTTTGGCCAGACGGCCCTTTTGGGCTGCGACGTGTGGGAGCATTCCTACTACATCGACTTCCGCAACAAGCGTCCGGCCTACCTGACCAACTTCGTGGAAAAGCTGGTGAACTGGGAAGCGGTCGCCGCTGGCCTCTAAGCCGTAAACTCAGATCGTTACCGGCCCGGAGCCTTGCTCTGGGCCGTTTTCAGTTCGCCTCAGGCAAATGCGTCTGCCAATGCGGCCTCCAGTGTCGGGACGTCTGGCACAGTCTTGAACAGCCCGAGCAATCCCGAACCAGCGAAGCCTTCGGCTATCACGTGGTCCAAAAGCTGCAACAGCGGCTGCCAGTAGCCGTCCACGTCGACCAGAAGGATCGGCTTTCTATGCAGGCCGATTTGCGCCCAGGTCAGGACCTCAAAGAATTCGTCCAGTGACCCCGCGCCCCCAGGTAGCACCACGACGGCGTCCGAGTTCATGAACATCACTTTTTTGCGCTCGTGCATGTCTTCGGTCACCACCATGCCCGACAGATCGCGCCCGCTTCGCTCGCGGCCCAGAAGGTGCGTCGGGATCACTCCCAAAGTGGTGGCTCCGGCCGAAGTTGCGGCCTCGGCCACCGCCCCCATCAGCCCGACATCGCCTGCCCCGAAGACCAGCCGCCAGCCATTGCGGGCAAGCATCTCTCCGGTCTGGCGGGCGGCGATGGTGTGGGCAGGGTTGCGGCCCGAGCGAGAGCCGCAAAAGACGCAGACGGAACGAAGGGACATGCCGGAACCCGAAAATGGTTGCTTTGCCCCGTCATATAGCGATTCCTGATGACAAGAAATGCAAAGCGGCGGGCACGCGCCGGGGAGAGACGGGGATGCAGGCTTTTGGGGCCCTGGATCGGGGAACACGGATTGCGATCCTGCTGATGGGCGGGGCCGTGGCGGCAGGTGTCGGCTATCTGGGCTGGCAAATGAGCCGCGCCTCTCCCGCGCTGGTAGAAGCGGTTGCCAATGCGCCTGCCGCATCTCTTGAAACGGCACCTTCGGCCAAGGCTGATGCCAAGCCCGAACCTGTCGCTGAAGCCGCGCCAGAAGCGGTGCCAGAAGCAAAACCGGAAACCGTCGCCGAACCGACACTTCCGGTCACGCCGGTGATCGACACCTGGCGCGTCAATGCCGAAGGTGAGGCTGTCGTTTCGGGCAGTGCCGAACCCGGCGCAACGGTCGAGATCATGGTCGATGGCAGCGCCGTGGCAAAGGGCGAGACGACGGGTTCGGGCGAATTCGCCATCCTTTTCACGCTTCCACCCAACCCCAAGCCCAGCCTGATGTGGCTTTCGATGAACCTGACTGGCAAACCTGCCGTTGCCTCCGAAGAGATGGTGGCTCTTGGTCCCATCGCAGGTCCCCAGGTTGCGAAGACCGAACCCGATCCTGCC
>JANMGI010000481.1:0-1538 GCA_031374565.1 Paracoccaceae bacterium
ATCCCGGTGGAGAACTCCAAGGGCGAGGCCGAGGCCGGGCAGGAAGAGATCAACTACAGGTATTCGGACGCTCTGGATACCGCCGACAACCATGTGATCGTCAAGAACGCGGTCAAGGAAATCGCCTGGTCCAAGGGCAAGTCGGTGACCTTCATGGCCAAGTATGACCACCGCCGCGCGGGGTCTTCCAGCCACATCCACCAAAGCCTGTGGTCAAAGGATGGCAAGGCGTCGTTCGCTGACAAGACGGACGGCCACGGCATGTCGGACCTGATGAAGCACTACCTTGCGGGCCAGTTGCACCATGCGAGGGACATCACCGCGTTCCTCGCGCCTTACGTCAACAGCTACAAGCGGTTCACAGTGGGGATGTTTGCGCCGACGAAAGCGGTGTGGAGTGCCGACAACCGGACGGCTGGGTTCCGGGTGTGCGGGACCGGGACCAAGGCGGTGCGGGTGGAATGCCGCATTCCGGGCAGCGACGTGAACCCCTATCTGGCGTGTGCCGCCCTGCTGGCCGCGGGTCTGGACGGGATCGAGAAGAAGATGGCGCTGGAGCCGGAAATGCGCGGCGACATGTATTCGGCCAAAGGCATCCGCGAGATCCCGCATACTCTGCGCGAGGCAGCTGATCTCTTGACCAAATCGCAGATGCTGCGGCAGGCCTTCGGGGATGACGTGATCGACCACTACCACCACGCCGCCCAGTGGGAGATTTCCGAGACCGACCGCGTCGTTACGGACTTCGAACGCGAGCGTCTGCTGGAACGCGCCTGAAGATGGAAGCGATGGACAGATGGACGGGTGGATGTCAGTGCGGAGCGGTGCGCTATGTGCTTACCGTCCGGCCGGACAATGCCTGCCTCTGTCATTGCCGCATGTGTCAAAAACAGGTGGCAGGTCCCTTTGCCGCCTGGGCTGGCGCGCACAGCGACCATTTCCGGATCACGCGGGGCGCGTTGGCACATTTCCAAAGCTCGGCCGATGCGCGTCGCGGCTTCTGTCAGGCTTGTGGCACACCCCTGACGTACGAAGCCATGTCGCGCCCGAGGGTTGAGGTGACAGTCGGCTCCCTCGACCGCCATGCCGAGATCTGGCCTGGGCACAACGTCGGGACCGAGGCGATGGAGCACTGGCTTACCAGCATCGCAATGCTGCCCGCGACCCGGACGGGCGACGGCGACAACGGTGTCGGCGACACAGTAGAACGTTTCGACCTGATCCGGCAAAGCAACCTTCAGCATCCTGACCACGAGACAGTGGTTTGGCCCCCAAACCCCATGTAGGTCGGGCTTCAGCCCGACTCTTGAATATCGGCGGTCTGAAGCCCGCCTTACGAGGACTGACATGAAACCTATCCAACTGATTTCCCCCGTTGACGGCAGCGTCTACGCCGAACGGATGCCCCTGTCGCAGGTTGCCGCCGAAGCTGTCGTCGCCGCTGCCCGCGCCGCGCAGAAGCCCTGGGCCGCCCGGTCGCTGGAAGACCGCATCGCGCTTGTGAAAGCGGCCGTCGCCAAGCTGAACACCATGACCGA
>JANMGI010000494.1:0-2063 GCA_031374565.1 Paracoccaceae bacterium
GCTGGACCCCTCGCCGTAATCCTCGCCCACGATGACCAGCGCCCCGCCGGTGACGCCGGAGGAGGAAAGGTTGGCCAGCGCATCCGAGGCGACGTTGACACCGACCGGACCCTTGAACGTGACAGCGCCACGGATCGGGTAGTGAACAGAGGCTGCCAGCATCGCGGCGGCGGCGGCCTCATTCGCGTTGGCCTCATACCGGACACCAAGGTCGGCCAGCAGGTCCTCGGCATCGGCGAGGACGTCCATCAGGTGGCTGATCGGCGCACCCTGGTAGCCGCCGACGTAGCCCACGCCGGATTCCAGAAGCGCCTTGGTGATGGCAAGGATGCCTTCGCCGGTAAAGGTCTCGCCCGCGCCGAGTTTGAGGTCTTCGACTTGCGCCTTGAAGCTGCGTTCGGCCATGTCAGATCTCGTGCTTTCGGATGTTAAGAAGCATCTTTTGCAAGGTCGCCACGAAGGCGTGACGCTCATCTGAGGAGATGTCGCGGAACATGCGGTCTTGCGCGGCGAGCATGTGGGGCCAGAGGGTCTGGAAGACCGTGTGGCCCTCGTCGGTGATGGAAACCCGGGTGGCGCGGCTGTCGTTGGGGTCGGTCTCCCGCCGGATCAGGCCGTCCGCTTGCAACTGATCAAGCGCCCGGGAGAGGGTGGATTGCTCGGTGACGGTGTAGACTGCCAGTTCGCCGACCAAGGGTGCGTCGACGACCGACAGGACGGCAAGGGCGCGGGCCTTTGGGGTCGTGAGGCCGAGGACCGCCAGTTCCTCATGAAAGCCTGCGTTGTAGCGGCCCATGATGCGGTTCATCAGGTAGGGCGCGAAGTTGGTCAGGCCGATGTCGGCCAACCCTCTGGCTGCGCCGTCCATTACGTGCGCGGAACCAGCGCCAGCGCCCGGATGGGCGAGCCGGTGCCGTTCTGGATTTTCAGCGGCGCGGCGATCAGGATCGCGCCCTTGGGCGGCAGTTTGGATAGGTTGGCAAGGCTGGCCAGACCGTAGCGGTTGTGCTTGTGGAGCAGATTGTGCGCAGGGAAGGGCGGGGTCATGCTGCCCGCCTGCCCCGCGTCGGTGCCGATGCACTGGCTGCCCCAGCCGATGATGCCCTTGTCGATCAGGTATTGGATGACCTCGGCGGTCGGGCCGGGGGTGTGGGGGCCGGTCTCATTGGCGTTAAGGAACAGGGCCTGATCATGCGCGCGGCTGTCCCAGTCAGAGCGCAGGACAACCCATTCGCCTTTGCCGATGGGGCCGTGCTTCGCCTCCCACGCCGTCACATGGTCGATGGTCAACAGAAAGTCAGGGTCGGCGGCGCATTCGGCGCTGAAGTCCAGCACGTTGACCGGAGCGACAAGCCGCTGGACGGGGAGGGTGTCGGTGTAGCCATCGGAATAGTCCTTGCCGGTGATCCAGTGGTGCGGCGCGTCGAAATGGGTGCCGGAGTGTTCGCCAAGCTCCAGCCAGTTCCAAGCCCAGAACGGGCCGTCCTTGTCGTACTCGCTGATCCGGTGGATCCTGATCGGTGGGGTGTCCTTGGCGAAGTCAGGTGGCAGTTTCAAAAGCGGAGTGTCAGGGCCAAGGGTGCCCGAGCAGTCCACGACCTCGATTGCGCCCGAAGCGATCATCGCGCCGATTTGTGCCAGGACATTTGCTGTCATCGCCACTCCCCCAAGGTTTGACGAAAAGGCTAGACCAGATTATATGCAAATGCAAATAATCTGCCACGGGTATTCTGCCGCCATGGTGGGAGATATGGTCGGCGGCGGACTTGGGGCGTCGCAGAGCGTCTTGCAGCGACGGCCCCGGTGCAGCACAGTCGGCGTCAAGACGAACCCATGGCGCTGGCCAGAGGTAAGGGAGAAGACATGCGATACCACACACCCACAAGCTTCACGGATGCGGCGGCAATTGCTGCGGCGGCAACCGGGACCATGCGCTTTCTTGCGGGGGGCACGGACGTTCTGGTGCAGATGCGCGCCGGAGTGGTGCAGCCGGATGATCTGATCGACCTCAAGCACATTCCAGGCGTCGACAAGGTGGTGCAAACGCCGGAGGGCGGCTGGAA
>JANMGI010000525.1:0-6173 GCA_031374565.1 Paracoccaceae bacterium
ATCTACGTCCACCGGATCATCACCGGGGCCCATGAAAAGCGGATCGAGAACCGCACCACCCGCAAGCGCGGAGCCGAGCTGGCAGAAGTGGGCACCGGTTCTGGTGCCCGCGAGGCGACCACTAAAGGAGGGGCCGTGTGATGAGCGAGACCAAAGGCTGGGACCGCAACGGCATGGCCGCCCGCGCCGCACAAGAGTTGCAGGACGGCACCTATGTAAACCTCGGCATCGGCATTCCGACGCTGGTGTCGAACTATATCCCCAAGGGGGTGAACGTGACCCTGCAATCCGAAAACGGAATGCTCGGAATGGGGCCCTTCCCGTTCGAGGGCGAGGAAGACGCCGACCTGATCAACGCAGGCAAGCAGACGATCACCGAACTGCCGCAGACCGCTTATTTCGATTCTGCGCAGTCCTTCGCGATGATCCGCGGCGGCAAGATCGCCATGGCGATCCTGGGCGCGATGGAAGTGGCGGAAAACGGCGACCTGGCCAACTGGATGATCCCTGGCAAGCTGGTCAAAGGCATGGGCGGCGCGATGGACCTTGTGGCGGGTGTCGGGCGGGTCGTCGTGGTGATGGACCACACCTCGAAACACGGCGAGTCCAAAGTGCTGCACGCCTGCACCCTGCCCCTCACCGGGAAATCCGTCGTCAACCGGATCATCACCAACCTTTGCGTGCTGGATGTCGTGCCGGGGGGCCTCAAGCTGGTGGAATGCGCCCCCGGAGTGACCGAGGCCGAAGTGCGCGCCGCGACAGAGGCCACCCTTGTCTGACCACATCATCACCCGCGAACACGGGGCGACCAAGGGTCGCTTCGTGATCCGCCACGGCGGGGAAGAAGCTGAGCTTACCTATTCCATCACCACGCCCACCCTGATCATCGCCGACCACACCGGGGTTCCCGACAGCTTTCGGGGCACCGGGGCGGGTCTGGCGCTGGTTCAGGCACTGGTCGATGCGGCCAGGGCGGACGGCTTCAAGGTCGTCCCCCTTTGCCCCTTCGTCAACGCGACGCTGCGGAAACACCCTGAATGGGCGGACGTGTTCGTCTGATCAAAGCCCGGCGATGTCAGTCCGGAAGACGCATGGGTCCGTTACCAGCATCGGCTGGCTGACGCACAGCCCCTGCGCAACCTGCCACGCGGCCAGCACTTTCGGCACATAGTCCCGCGTTTCGGCGTAAGGTGGCACACCGGAGTTCGCCCGGACCGCCCCCTCGCCCGCGTTGTAGGCGGCCAGCACCATAACCGGATCGTTGTCGAACTCCTTCAACAGCCAGTCTAGATAGGCCACCCCGCCCTTGATGTTTTCCACCGGGTCGGAGGAATCCTTCACCCCGAACCGCTCTGCCGTGGCCGGAATCAACTGCATCAACCCCACTGCCCCGGCCGAGCTGACCGCATCAGACCTGCCAGCGCTTTCGATCCCGATCACCGCCAGCACCAGCGCGGGCGAAACCCGGGTGTCCAGCGTGGCCCGAAGGATGTCCTTGCCGTACTGGTCGGCAACCTCTTGCATGCGTTGCAGCCGAGGGGCACCGACCACCGTTCCGTCCGGCCCCTGCGACAGTGTGGACAGTGCAAGGTCAAACCGGTCCGCTGCCGCACCGATCCCGGTCGGCACCGCCTCCCAGTACCAGGCATAGGACGACGCGGGCGCAGGTCCCGGCGTGCCCGTCGCGTCGTCTGCCACCGCAGGCGCTTCGGCCTCATGCACCGGATTGGGATCAACCTTCGGCAGCGCCGCCAGATAGCGCGCCTGCTCCTCGGGGTCGATCTGCACCGTGATGCGCTTGCCCGGCAGGCCTTCGCCCACCTTCACGCGCTTGAAACTGAAGTCATCGGCCACTGCGGCAAATGGCACGGCAGCGCAGACAATCGCTGCGATCCAGGACGTTCTATTCAGCATGTGCGGGGCCTGCTCGCCTCATTGTTTTGCTGGAAGAGTCGCAGGTTCGAGCCAGCCCTGCCAGCTTTTTTCCCGACCAAACATGGCAATTCTGCCCAGATTGACCAAAAAACCACGGCCCACCACACAGAAGTGAACCGTTGGTTGGGCTTTCTTCCTTTTTTCCATGACCTTAGATCGCTTCGGTCAGCCCGGTTCGCAAACTTGAAGAATGTTCGTGAAATTCCACACTGATGCCACGATTTGAAGCCTCAATAGGTACATGCCCCAAGATGGCGCCGGTCTGACAGATCGGGCCGATCAGGTTGAGACACTCGATTGTACCTTTGGAAAGGACACCACCATGACCATGATTTCCGCATTCCTGAACGACGAAGCTGGCGCAGTGACCGTTGACTGGGTGGTTCTGACCGCCGCAATCGTCGGCCTCGGCCTTCTGATCTTCTCGTACGTCCGCCCGGCCGTGTCGAACGTGGCCGAACAGATCGGCGTCGAACTGGAAGCTGCCAAGACCTGCATGACCACTGACGGCAAGACCTGCTGATCCAGACCGGACCAGACGTTCTCAAAAGGGCCGCGCTTCTAAAGAAGCGCGGCCCTTTTCTTTTGCGAGCGTCCGCTGGCGCTCCTTGCTGAAATCAGCATCCCTTGGGATCAACGACCAGCGCAGTCGGTTGACGGAATCCTCCCGCTTTCTCTGCACCCCAGCTACGCCACCTGCCGAATCCATCTTGTGCCCTGTTTCTCATCGCGCGCCAGGCCTGGGCCGATATGCCGCTTCGGTCGGTGATTCTTGCCGCAATCGGCCCAAAGCTTCCAGATTTCGCCCAAGAGCGCGGTCAGAATCCAGCTGTTTCCAGAGTTTTTTTAGTTTGTTTCTATCATTTTCAATATCTTACAAGATTTCTTCGTGTTTTAACGCTTGGCTAAGAAATTCCCTGCGCAGTCCCAAATCCTGCCACGATTGGACGGCTATATGTGTTCATACCGAACGAAGACGGCCTAGACGAAAGCCAGATCGGAACGGTTGCGAGTTACTGAACACCTTAGAAAGGGACCAAGACCATGACCAAGTTTTCCGCATTCCTGAACGACGAAGCTGGCGCCGTGACCGTTGACTGGGTGGTTCTGACCGCCGCAATCGTCGGCTTGGGCCTCCTGATCTTCTCGTATGTCCGTCCGGCCGTGTCGAACGTTGCCCAGCAGATCGGCGTCGAACTGGAAGCTGCCAAGACCTGCATGACCACCGACGGCAAGACCTGCTGATCGAAGCCGGGTCGCAAGACCTAAGGATGGGCCGCGCTTCGAAAGAAGCGCGGCCTTTACCGTTGAAAATGGTTAGACCAGATTCCGCAACTTTCCGATGCACCATACCCTTGGCAGTTTTTTCCGGCGTCCCCGCAAGTGCCTGACATCCGCTACAGTTTTGCCCCATTCAACTGCGACGGTAGCAAAAGATGAATGCATGGTCCGGAACGGGAGGACATTGATGAAGCGCTTTTTCAAGATTCTGCAGGACGAAGACGGCGCGGTCACCGTCGACTTCGTCGTTCTCACTGCGGGCGTGGTGGTTCTTGCGATGCTGATAGCCCCAGCGCTGCGCTCGCCGGTGTCGAACCTTGCTGAATCAATCGGCGACGGTGTCAATGAAGCCGGCGACTTCATTCCGCCCAGGTAACGGTCGGACACAGTGTTAACTCAAGGGCGCCCATCCATCGCCTTGATGGGGCGCCCTTCTGACATTAGAAGAGGCGTCGGGACGTCGGGGTTTTGCCCAAAGTCGCCCCCAGCAATTAGAGGGTAGAAATGAGAGCAGTATTTGCATTGGTGCTTCTTGTCGGCATGGGGCTTGCCGGCATGGCCGTCTACATGATCCAGGGCTACATGTCCCAGCTGGAAGGCGCGCTTCAGGAAGAACAGGCCTTCAACGCGAAAGCTGGCAAGCTGGTTGAGGTTTACGTTTTCGCCAAACCCAAGAAATATGGTGACGCCCTCGCCGAAGAGGACGTCCAGCTGATCTACTGGCCGGAGCAGACCCTGCCCGAGTCGATTTTCCGCGAAAAGGCGGCGCTCTTTCCCGAAAACGCCGACGGCCCGCGTTACATCATGCGCTCGACCGAAGCGTTCGAGCCGGTTCTGGCCAGCCGCGTCACCGAACCGGGTGAACTTGCAAGCCTGACGTCGAAGCTCGAAAAGGGCAAACGCGCCTTTGCCATTCGGGTGGGCGTGGATTCGGGCATCGCGAACTTCGTCAAGCCGGACGACTACATCGACATCCTCTGGACGGGTGGCGTCTCGGGCGTCGAGGGTGGGATGACCCGGCAGATCGAAAGCGCTGTCCTGGTGATCGCCGTCGACAGCGCCATCAACGAGGGGCAGGTCAGCTCGGGCACTGTTGCGCAAACGGTAACGGTTGCAGCCACGCCCGAGCAGGTCGCCCGGCTTGCGCAGGCGCAATCGACCGGCCAGCTGACCCTGTCACTGGCCCGCGATTCCAGCGAAACGGTTGAAGGCACTGTCGAAACCGACACGAATTCCATGCTCGGCATCGTTGTGGAAGAAGTGGCCCCCGAGGTTGTCGTGAAGGAAGAAGTGAAGTGCTACGCCAAGCAGCGCAGCGGCGGCGTGCTGATCGACACCAACGTCGAGATCCCCTGCAAGAAGTAACACACCGTCTGTTCAACCACAGGGCGCGGCCACATTATCTGGGGCCGCGCCCTTTCATTTTTCCAACAGTTTGCGACCTGTTGCAGTTTATCCACATCAACTATTCCCTCCAAAGCATTGATTCTTGCAAAAAAACCCGGCCTGCGTCATTCTCCCTCAAGTAAGGGCGTTTAAGACCCAAACGAGGCGTGGTCGAAAGGGCAGATCACATGAACATGAAACGACTCCTGGTAGCAGGTTATCTTGGTGCGATTCTCGCATCCACGGCGATGACGCCGGTCTCCGCAGAAGTCCTGCGCGTGATGCAGGGTCAGGCCGCAGAAGCACTCAACGTTCCGATGAACCGGGCCGTTGTCGTTGAAAGCGACGTCCCGTTTGCGGAACTCTCGATCGCAAACCCGGGCATAGCTGACATTTCCACCTTGTCGGACAAGTCGATCTACGTCCTTGGCAAGGCACCTGGGCGCACCACGCTCACGCTATTGTCGCCGGAAGGCACACTGATCGCGAACGTCGACGTGCACGTCACCCCCGACATCGCCGAATTCAAAGAGCGTCTCCAGCAGATCCTCCCGGGCGAAAACATCGAGGTGCGGACCGCAAACGACGGCATCGTGCTTTCGGGCCAAGTCTCCTCGACGGCCAAACTTGACCGCGCGCTTGACCTTGCCAGCCGCTACGCACCCGACCGGGTGTCAAACCTTATGGTGGTCGGCGGCACGCAGCAGGTGATGCTGAAAGTGCGGTTCGCCGAAATGAACCGTTCGGTCAGCAAAGCTCTTGGGGGCGGTCTGACCCTCACCGGCTCAAACAGCAGCGGAGACACCATCACCGCTGGCGGTGGCACCGGACTGTCCAACGCCTTTGGTGGCGTCGGGGTCAGCTTCGGTGTCGGGGATCTGGCCTTCCAGGTCCTGCTTGAGGCACTGGAAACCAAGGGCATGGTTCGGACCCTTGCGGAACCGAACTTGACTGCCCTTTCAGGCCAAGAAGCCAAATTCCTTGCCGGTGGCGAATACCCTGTGCCCGTGGCCCAGGAAAACAACACCATCACGGTCGAGTTCAAACCCTTCGGTGTGGAACTCAACTTCACTCCGGTGGTCGTCGATCAGGACATCATCAACCTGACCATTGACGCGGCAGTATCCTCACTGGATCCGGCGAACGGCATCTCGGTCAGCGATGGGTTCAACATCGCTGCGTTCAAGCGCCGCGAGACCTCGACCACGGTCGAGATGCGCGACGGAGAAAGCTTCGCTATTGCGGGTCTTCTGCAAGACGACTTTCGCAACGACGTATCGCAACTGCCGTGGGCCGCGGACATCCCGGTTCTCGGAGCACTGTTTCGCAGTGCCAACTACACGCGCAACCAAAGCGAACTTGTCATCATCGTGACCCCTCATCTGGTCACGCCAGTCGCAGGCGCAGCGCTTGCTTTGCCGACAGACCGGGTTCGCATCCCGACCGAACGTGAGCTCTTCCTGTTCGGCGACGTCGCCACCAGCCCGAAAAAGGGCGCGGCGGCCGAGGTTGCCCGGCAGGACTTCAGCTCGTCTTATGGCTATGTGATGGAGTAAGGAGATGACCAGTAT
>JANMGI010000566.1:0-10375 GCA_031374565.1 Paracoccaceae bacterium
CTTGCGTGGCAGAACTGCTGCGCATGGCAGGAAGACGCCAAGGAAGGACCGAAGGCCAAGCCCGCGATGACATCCGCCGACACCCGCGCCGGCCTGGCCGAGCTTGGTGCCGCCCGCGCTGCCTTGCGCCAGGTGGTTGCAGTGGCCTTCGTGTTCTCGGCCTTTGTGAATCTGCTGATGCTGACCGCGCCGCTTTACATGTTGCAGGTCTATGACCGGGTTCTGGTCTCGCGGTCAGAAGAAACCTTGCTGGCGCTGACACTGCTGATGGCGTTCCTGTTCCTGGTGATGGGCGTCCTTGACCATGCTCGGGGCCGGATGATGGCAAGGGTCGGGGCGCGGTTGCAGCAAAGCCTGGATGCGCGCGTCCTGTCCGCCGCGATCCGCCGGTTGACCATGGCTCCGCAGGACACCCCCGCGCTGGCGGCGCAGCGCGACCTTGATGCCATCGCGCGCTTCTGGGCCTCGCCCGTCCTCTTGGCGCTGTTCGATGCCCCCTGGGCCCCGTTCTTTGCCGCCGCAATTTTCGTCTTTCACCCCTGGCTTGGTTATCTGGCCATTGGCGGCGGGCTGGTGATCGTGGCGCTAAGCTGGCTGAACCAGCGCAGCACCGATGCACCCTTGCAGACCGCCAACCTGGCGCAACTGTCCGCCGAACGGCAGGCCGAGAACCTGAAATCGGAATCCGAGCTGATCCGGGCACTGGGGATGAGCGGGGCCGCCTTCGACCGGCTGAAGCTTCGCCGCGACCGGTCGCTGGACGCGGGCCTTGCCGCGTCCGATCTGACGGGGCGCTATTCCGTCCTGATCAAGACGTTCCGTCTTTTCCTGCAATCGGCCATGCTTGGGCTGGCCGCGTGGCTGGTCCTGCGGCAGGAGCTTTCTTCGGGCGCGATGATCGCCGCGTCCATCCTGATGGGCCGCGCGCTGCAACCGGTCGAGCAGGCTGTCGGCCAGTGGTCGGTCGTCACCCGCGCCCGGCAGGCCAAGGCCCGGCTGGCCGACCTTCTGGCCAACACGCCCCCACCCCCGCCCCGAACGGAGCTTCCTCGCCCGCAGGCGCTGCTTGAGGTGCAGGGGCTGGCTGTCGTCCCACCCGGCAGTTCCGCCCCGGTGCTGCGCGGGCTGTCGTTCCGGTTGCCCCCCGGCAAGGCGATGGGGGTGATCGGAGCTTCGGGATCGGGCAAGTCCTCACTGGCGCGGGCCTTGACAGGGGTCTGGTGCCCCGCGTCGGGGCACATCCGGCTGGATGGGGCGACGCTGGACCAGTACGATCCCGACAGGCTGGGCAGCACCATCGGCTATCTGCCGCAGCGGGTGACCCTTTTCGACGGCACGATTGCCGAAAACATCGCCCGCCTTCAGTCCGGCGCTGACCCCGGTCGGATCATCGCTGCCGCCAGGGCAGCCGCCGCGCACGAAATGATCCTGCACCTGCCAGATGGCTATGACACCCAGGTTGCTACCATGGGCAGCCGATTGTCCGGCGGGCAGATCCAGCGCATCGGTCTGGCCCGCGCCCTTTTCGGCGACCCGGTGATCCTTATCCTGGACGAGCCGAACGCGAACCTCGACAACGACGGATCGACCGCGCTGAACCTGGCGATCCGCACGGCAAAGGCACGGGGGGCTTCGGTCCTCATCATGGCGCACCGACCAGCAGCTATCCAGGAATGCGACCTTCTGATGGTGCTGAACGACGGTGCTGTCGCCGCCTTCGGCCCGCGCGACGCGGTGTTGCGCGAAACCGTCCGCAACGCCGGCGACATCGCCCGCTTTTCCGCGCCTGGGGGTGTCGCATGACGGGCGCCGACATCTCGATCCGCCGCCCTGCTGCCCTCGGCCTGATCGCAATTCTTGCGCTGGTCGCAGGCTTCGGACTTTGGGCGACGCTGACCCATCTGACGGGTGCCATCGTGGCGCAAGGCCAGATCGAGGTTGAGCGTGACCGTCAGGTCGTCCAGCACCCCGACGGCGGGGTAGTCGACGAAATCCTTGTGACCGAAGGTGCGGTCGTCACTGCGGGGCAGGTGTTGCTGCGGCTGGACGGGTCTGCCTTGCGGTCCGAGCTTACCATCGTGGAAGACCAGCTTTCGGAACTGACGGGCCGCTCCGCGAGGCTGATCGCCGAGCGTGACGATAGGGGGACATTGGACTTTCCTGATACCATCCTTGCGCTGGCAAAAACCTCGGACGACGTTGCAGCCCAGCTTGACGGTCAGCGCCGCCTGTTTCAGGCCCGCGCCGCCACCCTTGCCGAACAGCGTGACCTTCTGTCCCGCCGCATCGACCAGACTACCGCACAATCGAACGGTATTATCGCGCAGCGCACGGCCCTCGCCACCCAGCTTGACCTTATCGAACAGGAGCTTGCGTCGCAGCAAACCCTGCTCGACAAGGGGCTGGCGCAGGCAGGGACCGTGCTCGCCCTGCAGCGCGAACAGGCCCGGCTGCAAGGCCAGCTTGGGGCGCTTGCGGCGGACCTTGCCCGGACCGCAGGGCAGGTGATCGAAATCCAGATCGAGATCGCTGGCCTGAAGACCACGCGCCGCGAGGAAGCGACGACCGAACTGCGCCAGATCGGGCCGCTGGAGCTGGAACTGGCCGAACGCCGCCGCGCCCTTCTGGACCGCATCGACCGGCTGGCGGTGCGCGCGCCGGTCGCCGGGGTGGTGCTGGGGATGGCAGTCACGACGCCGAAATCGGTGCTGCGTCCAGCCGATCCGGTGCTGTATATCATCCCGCAGGACCGCGCGCTGGTCATTACCGCACGCATAGCGCCGATCCAGATCGACGAAGTTGCGGTCGGCCAGCCGGCGGAAATGGTGTTCCCGGCGTTCTCGTCCCGTGACACGCCGCACCTTGCGGGGCGGGTCACGCTGGTGTCACCCGACGCCTTGAGCGACCCCCACACCGGCGCCACCTATTACACCGCCGAGGTTGAACTTGCCGAAGGCGAACGCGCCCGGCTGGGCGGTCGTATGCTGGTGCCCGGCATGCCGGTCGAAGTCTTCCTGCAAACCGGGCGGCACACCCCCCTGACCTATCTGGTGAAGCCCTTCACCGACTATTTCACCCGCGCCTTCCGCGAAAGTTGACGCGTCAGTGCTGAGCCCTTTGTGCGGATGGCTGCCGATTGTGCGGAAAATCTGCATGACTCACGCCGTTTAGCCAAGACTGACCCTTAAATGGCCACAAAGCATGGGCTAAGTGCTCTCAACCATAGCGAGATAACTGGAACTGGTGCGGAATTGGGCGGAATTGTGGCAAACGGAACCGCATGGATCGAAGCGCTGCGCACGAAGTTGCGCCTGACCACCGTCACCTCAACCGACGGCTGGGCGCGGACCTGGGCCTCGCGGGCGACGGCGGCGGCGGTGCGGGCGTTCCTGGTCATGATCCTGATCGTGGCACCTTCGGTGATCCTGCCGGGCATCGGCACCGACACCAAGCAGATCGTGGCTTTGGTCGCGCTATTTGGCGGGGCGCTGGTGTTCTTTGAGTATCACGCGATCTATCCCAGCCTGATCGAGTTTCGCGATGGCGCGCCCTACAACCGCATCCGGTATCTGATGATGCTGACGATCATTGTCGTGCTGTCCTCGATCGTCGCCGACATCGACAGCCCGACCACCGTTTCGCGGCTGTTTCATGCCCTCGGGCTTCTCATCGGCGCTTCTCTGGACTTTCCCTATTCGCCGGTGCGGCTGGCCAGCTACATGCTGGACGACGGCGCCACCGCTGCGCAGATCGTGCAGGTCAAGGTCGCTGCCGGGACGGCCTATCTGATCTCGCTCTTCTCGCTTGGGCTTTTTGTCATCGTGCTGAAGCTTGTCGGCTGGCCCTCGACCAAAAGCGCCTTCAACGTCTGGGTGAACCTGCCCACGTTCGAGCCCACGGCGGGCGGTGACGTGGTCGACCGGCTGGTGCGCGATTCGCATGCCAACCTGGCGGTCGGATTCCTGCTTCCTTTCGTGATCCCTGCGGTTGTCGCAGTGCTGACGACCGGCATTCCGGCCGAAACGCTGACCTCGCCGCAGACCCTGATCTGGACAATGGCGCTATGGGCCTACATGCCCGCGGCCCTGATCATGCGGGCGGTCGCCATGGCGCGCATCGCCGACATGATCCGGATCAAGCGGGCGGCAAAGCTTGCGGTCCTGGGTGCGATCGAGCCGTCGAAACTGGACCGCGACGCGGATGACGACGAAGATCTTTAAGCGTCTATGTCTTCTGACCGCCCTGGCAGCTGGCCCCGCTGTAGTTGGCCCCGCTGCGGCCGAGACGCTGCGCATCGCCACCTGGAACGCAGGTCTTGACCGGGCCGGGCCCGGCCTTCTGGTCAAGGCGCTGGACGAGGGCAAGGATCCCCAGATTGCCGCCGTGCTGCGGGTTCTTGTGGCGCTGAACGCCGATGTGATCCTGCTGACCTCGGTCGATTATGACCGGGGCGGGGTGGCGCTGGCACTTCTGGCCGACCAGTTGAGGGCTATGGGCCTGGACTATCCCTACCGCTTTGCC
Source organism: Paracoccaceae bacterium (assembly GCA_031374565.1). Taxonomy (GTDB): domain Bacteria; phylum Pseudomonadota; class Alphaproteobacteria; order Rhodobacterales; family Rhodobacteraceae; genus Tabrizicola. The sequence continues at coordinate 4,522 of JANMGI010000566.1, forward strand.
GCCCGCCCGAACACGGGCATGCAGACCGGCTTTGATGTCGATGCCAACGGGCGTCTGGGGGACGCGCGGGATGCTCAGGGGTTCGGGCTTTTCTCAGGCAACGCCGGGATGGCAATCCTGTCCCGTCTGCCGGTGACTGAAGGCGCGGCGCGCGATTTCTCGGACTACCTCTGGCGCGATCTGCCGGGGGGGATGGCCGACGACCCGCCCGATCTTGCCGCCGTGCAGCGGCTGGCCACGACCGGGTTCTGGGATGTGCCGGTGGAAACCTCTGCCGGTCCGCTGCACCTGCTGGCCTGGCATGCGACGCCCCCGGTCTTTGACGGACCAGAGGACCGCAATGGCCGCCGCAACCATGACGAGGTGGCGTTCTGGTCCCGGTTTCTGGCGGGCAACCTGCCGATGGTCCCGCCAGATGCGCCCTTTGTCCTCTTGGGCGATGGCAATCTTGACTCTGCGGACGGCGACGGGTTGCGCGATGGCATCGCGGCCCTGTTGGCCCTCCCCGCGCTTCAGGATCCGGCACCACGCGGCAACCATGGCCGGACCGAACCTGCGCAGACCGGCGATCCGGCGCTGGACACCGTGCTTTACGGCGACATCGGCGGCTTGCGGCTGGACCTTGTCCTGCCCTCGGCCGGGCTAACGGTCTCTGCCTCTGGTATCCTGTGGCCGCCCGCGACCGACCCACTGATGCCCGACCTCACCGCCGCCTCGCGTCACTTCCCGGTCTGGATCGACATCACCCTGCCCTGAAGCCCCCGCGCTGCAAGGTGCCGGGCGATCACTTCGTCCAGCGCGGTGTCCTTCCAGTCCGGCAACCAGCGCCGCAACGGGGCCGGGTCCATCTGGTGCGGAAAGCTGGACAGATACAGCATCTCGCGAAGTTCGCGCGCCAGTTCCCAGACCGGGCTGGTCACCGTGAAAAGCCAGGTCGGGAAGCGTTTTATCCGCATCTTGCGCCCCGACAGACGCGAAATCCGGGCGGCAAGGTCGGAAATTGTAAAAGCGTGCCCTGCGAAGGGGATATCGGCAAATGCGGGCAACACCTGACCCAGACCCACCAGTCCGACCGCCGCGCGTGCCATGTCGGGCAGATAGGCATAGGCGTGCAACGCGTCGGGGTCGCCCAACGTGGTGATCTTGCCCTTCGCAACCTGCCCCAGGATCACCCGGTTCATCAGCATTTGCGGCGCTTCCGGCAGCAGGAAATCCCCGCCACGCAGCAGGATCGTGCGCTGGCCACGGCCCGAGGCCTCGCGATACCGCGCTTCCATCTCGACGCGGATACGGCCCTTGCGGCTGACAGGGCGCTGCGGCGTGTCGGCGTTCCAGGGGCCCGGCTCCCTGCCGTAATTGTAGACATTGCCGGGAACGAGAAGCGTCGCCCCCGAAGCCATTCCGGCAGCCAGCACCGATGCCGTGATCTCGGGGATCAGCTGGTCCCAGTTGTGATAGGCGGGCGGGTTCAACCCGTTCACGATCAGGTCCACCCCCTTCGCTGCCGCGGCCATATCCGTGCCCCGTGGATAGCGCCGGACGGTCCAGCCTGCGGTTTGCAGGGCCAAGGCGACCTGCCCGCCGAACCCGCCCGAAGCGCCAAGAACCAGTGCTGTCTGTGTCATGATGATCTCCTTTTTCCTGGATATGCGGGATCACCGATGCAAAAGGAATTGCATGAAAGCGCCGATCCAGTATTCATAAATGAATGGATATGCCTGACTGGACCCTGATCCGTTCTTTCCTTGCCGTTGCCGAAGCCGGGTCGCTTTCTGGTGCCGCGCGGGTCACGGGGATCAGTCAGCCGACGCTTGGCCGCCATGTGCAATCCATTGAAGCCGCGCTTCAGGTCACGCTCTTCACCCGCACAGCACAAGGCCAGTCGTTGACCGAAGCCGGGCAGGCGCTTCTGGCCCCCGCCCGCGCGATGCAGGCCGCAGCGGCGGACCTTGCGCTGACCGCCAAGGGCCATGCCACCGGGATCGAGGGCACCGTGCGGATTACGGCAAGCCGTGTCGTGTCGCACTATGTCCTGCCGCCCGTTCTGGCACGGCTGCGGGCCGATGAACCGGGCATCCAGATTGACCTTGTGCCGTCGGACACGTCTGAAAACCTTCTCTTCGGTGAGGCCGACATCGCGCTGCGGATGTACCGTCCGACGCAGGGCGACCTTGTCGCGCGGCACATCGCCGACCTGCCGTTGGGACTTTACGCCGCCCGCAGCTATCTGGACCGCAGGGGTCGCCCCACGACCCCGGAAGAGCTGATGCGCCATGATTTTATCGGCCTGGACCGGGGCGATCAGATCCTTCAGGTGATGCGACGGATGGGGGTCGAGGTGACGCGCAGCTTCTTTCCGGTGCGCTGCGATGACTCGCTGACCTATATCGAGCTGGTCCGTGCAGGCTGCGGTCTGGGCGGCTTGCAACGCGCCATCGGCGACAGCGATCCGCTGCTGGAACAGCTGACGGTGCTGCCTGAAATGCCCAACCTGCCGGTCTGGTTGACAGCCGCCCCGCACCTGCGCCAGTCGCCCCGGTTGCGCAGGGTCTGGGACGCGCTGGCCGCCGCCTTCGCCGCTTGAAGTTTGCGGGCCGAAGGGCTAGGCCCTCCGCGACCCATTTCAGCGGAGCATCCCATGGCAAACCCGTCCCTTCTGATCCTTGCCGGTGACGGCATCGGCCCCGAAGTCATGGCCGAAGTGAAGAAGATCATCGGCTGGATGGGCGCGAAACGCGGCGTTCAGTTCGATGTGTCCGAAGACCTCGTCGGGGGCTGCGCTTATGACGCGCATGGCACCCCGCTGACCGACGAGACGATGGCCAAGGCGCAGGCGGCGGATGCGGTGCTTCTGGGTGCGGTGGGCGGCCCGAAATACGACTCTTTGGACTTTTCCGTCAAACCCGAGCGTGGCCTTTTGCGTCTGCGCAAGGAAATGGACCTCTTTTCGAACCTGCGCCCCGCGCAGTGCTTCGACGCATTGGCCGACTTCTCCAGCCTGAAGCGCGAGGTCGTTGCGGGCCTCGACATCGTGATCGTCCGCGAACTGACCAGCGGCGTCTACTTTGGCGAGCCGCGGGGCATCTTCAAGGAAGGCAATGAGCGGGTCGGGATAAACACCCAGCGCTACACCGAATCCGAGATAGCCCGCGTGGCCCGGTCGGCGTTCGAGCTGGCCCGCAAGCGCAACAACAAGGTCTGCTCGATGGAGAAGGCCAATGTGATGGAATCGGGCATCCTCTGGCGCGAGGTGGTTCAGGAAGTGCACGACCGCGAATATCCCGATGTCGCCTTGACCCACATGTATGCCGACAACGGTGCCATGCAGCTTTGCCGCTGGCCCAAGCAGTTCGACGTGATCGTCACCGACAACCTTTTCGGCGACGTGCTGTCGGACATGGCGGCGATGCTGACCGGGTCATTGGGCATGCTGCCCTCGGCCAGCCTTGGCCTGCCGATGGCGAACGGCCGCCCGAAGGCGCTGTATGAGCCCGTGCATGGGTCTGCTCCCGACATCACAGGGCAGGGCAAGGCCAACCCGATCGCCTGCATCCTGTCCTTCGCCATGGCGCTGCGCTATTCGTTCAATCTGGGCGATGATGCCACCCGCATCGAGAAGGCGGTGGAGAAGGTGCTGGCCGATGGCGTCCGCACCGCCGACCTGATGGGTCCCGAAGGCGGCACCCCGGTATCCACCGCCCAGATGGGTGACGCAGTGATCGCAGCGCTGGACGCAAGCCTGTAGACCAAATTCGACCCGGGGTGCCAACACGGCCCCCCGATCATCCCAGCCAGGAGCGACCGATGTCCCCCCGCCTGAAAGGCGCTTTGTTCGGTCTGGCCGGATTCGGTCTGTTCTCGTTCGCAGATGCCACGATCAAGCACCTGGGGGGCACCTACCATCCGGTGCAGATCGTGGCCTTCGCGGGCCTTTTCACCCTGCCCTTGATTGCCCTGATGTGGCTGCGCCAACCGGTAAGTTTGCGCCCGGTGCATCCCTGGCTTATGGCGATCCGCTCGCTGGCGCTGATCGGCAACGGGCTTCTGATCACCTATGCGTTCACCGCCCTGCCGCTTGCCCAGGCCTATGCGATTGCCTTCACCTTGCCCCTGCTGATCAACCTTCTGGCTTGGCTGCTGCTTGGAGACCGGATCGACCCTCTGGGGGGCTTAGCGGTTCTTCTGGGACTGTTTGGCGTCATGGTCGCGCTGAATCCAGGACGAGTGAGCTTTGAGGCCGCACATTTGGCGGCCATTGTTGGCACCCTTCTTGGCGCTGTGCATTATGTGATCATCCGCAAAACTGGCGGGGTCGAGGCCATGGTGCCAATGATGCTCTATCCGGTACTTGGCCAGACGCTGTCGGCCTTCCTGATCTTGCCCGGCCGCTATACGGCGATGCCTGTAGCCGACCTTGCAACCATCGCGACCGTTACTGTTTTCGGCCTTGGCGGCACCCTTCTGATGATCGCCGCCTACCGCCTCGCCCCGCCCATTGTGGTGGCCCCCCTGCAGTACTCGCAGATCGCCTGGGCCGCGTTGTTCGGCGCGCTGTTCTTTGCCGAACCGATGGGCCTGCAGGTCGCCATCGGCATGCTCATCATTGCAGCATCAGGTATGCTGACCATGGCCCGGAAAAGCGACAGCGCGTGAAAACCTGCCGCCAGGGTCCGCTCCGGCCCTTGCAACTTTGGGCATAACACGCGACACAAGTGGGGCTCACAGGGTGCAGCCAAGGCGCCCGCCAGCCCGGAACCTTTTTAGATGTCCCCCAATCTTCGCGGCGCCTTGCTGTCGCTAGCCGCTTTTGCCGCATATGCCACCCATGACGTGGTGGTGAAGTATCTTGGCGGCACCTACTCCTCCTTCCAGACGATGTTCTTCGCCGGGCTGATGGGCTTTCCGATCGTCACCGTGCTTTTGCTAAGTGACCGGCGCGATGGCACGCTGATCCCGCGTCATCCCTGGTGGACGGCCCTGCGCACCGCGTCCGCCGTGGTAACCGGCGCGATGGGGTTCTACGCATTCTCGGTCCTGCCGATGGCCACCTGCTATGCGATCTTCTTTGCCATGCCACTGTTCATCACCCTGATGGCCATTCCGATGCTGGGCGAGAAAGTTGGCCTTCGGCGCGGCATCGCCGTGATCTTCGGACTGATCGGGGTCATCATCGTGCTGCGGCCCGGAAGCGGGGATGGCTTTTCCCTCGGTCACCTTGCAGCCCTTGGGGCGGCGACCACCGGCTCGCTCAGTTCGGTGATTGTGCGCAAGATCGGGCGCGATGAACGGTCGGTCGTGCTGATGCTGTATCCGATGGTGCTAACCTTCGTTGCCACCGGCGCGCTGATGCCCTTCGTCTACCTGCCGATGCCGGTCTCGGACATGGCCCTTACCGCTGTCATGGCCTTTCTTGGAACGCTGGGCGCTTTGGGCAGCATCGCCGCCTACCGCACCGCCCCGGCAATCGTCGTAGCCCCGATGCAGTATTCCCAGATCATCTGGGCTGCGATCTACGGATCATTTTTCTTCAACGAAAGCGTCGACTTCTACACCGCCGTCGGGTCGTCGGTGATCATCGCTTCGGGCATCTACATCGTGCTGCGCGAAGACACTCCGTCTGTCAGCCAGAACCGCCCGGTTCTGGAAAACCGCTCGCGGTGGGAGATCGGCACTCTGCCCCGGATCTCCGGCTGGCTGAAGCGGTTCGAAAGGGGCGGCGATCAGGCCTGAGTCCCCTTGCCAAACCCCTGCGGACGGGATAACCCGCCCCCCACGGTCGGAGCGTAGCGCAGTCTGGTAGCGCACCTGCTTCGGGAGCAGGGGGTCGGAGGTTCGAATCCTCTCGCTCCGACCA
>JANMGI010000568.1:0-2783 GCA_031374565.1 Paracoccaceae bacterium
CCATGGTCATTCCTTCCGGCTGGCGAGGGCGTTGACGGCGGCGACGGTGATGGCGCTGCCGCCCAGACGGCCCTGGACGATCAGGCTGGGGACCGGTGGGGCTTGCATCAGGGCGTCCTTCGATTCCGCCGCACCGACGAATCCAACCGGGCAGCCGATGATCGCGGCGGGGCGGGGGCAGGTGGGGTCTTCCAGCATGTTGAGCAGGTGAAACAGCGCGGTCGGGGCGTTGCCGATGGCGACCACAGCCCCGGCAAGGTGGGGACGCCAAAGCTCGACCGCGGCGGCGGAGCGGGTGTTTTGCATCCTGTTCGCGAGGGCGGGAACGGCGGGGTCTTGCAGGGTGCAGATGATCTGGTTGTCCGCTGGCAGGCGTTTTTTGGTGATGCCTTCGCTGACCATGCGGACGTCGCAAAGGATGGGCGCTCCGGCCTCCAAAGCTGCGCTGGCTTGGGTGGCCATACCGGGGGAGAAGCGGATGTGGGGGGCAAGGTCGACCATCCCGGCGGCGTGGATCATGCGGACGGCAACGATCTCTTCCTCGGGGGTGAAGCGGGCAAGGTCGGCCTCGGCCCGGATCATGGCGAAGCTTTGCAGATAGATCGCGGCACCGTCGGTTTCATAGCTGTGGGGCATGGCGGGCCTTCAGGTGGTCTGTGAGTGCGTCAGGGGTCAGGGCGCGCAGACTTGGGGTATCGGAAGCGGTGCCGTTTCGGATGAGGTCATAGCCGTGCGGCGTGGCGGTCAGGGTCAGTTCGGCGGGCGCAGGATGGGCGCAACCCTTGGCGCAGCCGGAGATGTGGAGAGTCTGGACTTCGGGGAGGTGCGCGGCCAGATGGCGGGCGAGGTGGCGAGTGTCCTGAAGGCCCTGCGGGCAGGCAGGGGCCCCGGTGCAGGCGGTGATGCGGAGAATCGGGTCGGCGGGACTGGTGATCAGGTTGGGGATCGCGGGGAGGCTGGTCGCGCCCACCAAAAGAAGCATTCGCCAGGGGGTTGGGCGGATGTCGTGACCAAGTGCAGCGATCTGGTAGAGTGTTTCGGCGCGCATCTGGCCGAAGGAGAGGGCAACGAGCACCCCGTCCGGGCAGAGGCCGGGGTGCGGAATTGGCAGCGGCTTGGCTGGGGCGAGGGTGCAGCCGGGGGGGATGGTGCCTTTGGCGACAAGGGCAGCCATGCGCCCCCGACCACCGGTGATGCCGCCATTGGTGGCAAACCAGTTGGCCATTGCGATGGCTTGAGCGGCGAGGTCCGTGACGGGCTGTCCGAGGGGGTGACCGTCGGGGCAGAGAATGAGCTGACCATCTGTCGCGCGCTCGATCCGGATGTCGGCGGAGGCCTTGGTCAGGACCGGGCGCGGGCCGGTGTCAAGCGCAAAGCCGAACTTGGACGGGAGGGGGAGCATCTTCGATATGGCTGCCGTCAGGGTTCTTGCAAGGGTCTCGACGGACTGCGCGGGGTGCCCCCCACCCCCATCCCCTCCCCACGAGGGGGAGGGGAGGCTCTGGGGGCTGGCGTTGTGAGTGGCGTCGGGCCCGGGTACCTCCCTCCCCCCTGGGTGGGGGAGGGATGGGGTGGGGGGGCGTTTGACGAGAGTTGGGAGGCTTGTGCGGAACGGTGTGACGATCAGATTGCGGAGGCTTTCGGTCTCGATGTCCGGGTCGATGAGGGCGTGGGCTTGGAGGTCATCGATCAGAGGGCCGTGGGAGGCCTCGGTCACGCCGCGCAGTTGCAGGTTGGCGCGGGCGGAGAGGTCGATGATGCCATTGCCGTGGGTTTCGGCGGCTTGCGCAATGGCTTGCGCCTGTGCCGGGGTCAGGCGGCCAAGTGGCGGGCGGATGCGCACGACGAGGCCGTCGCCGGACTGCATCGGGCGCAGGGCGCCGGGGCACCAGCCTTTGATCTCCCAGGCGGTCATGCGGCGCGCCCTGGGGTTGGGGCGGTTTGCATAATGAGCGCTTCGCGCGTTCCTTTTGTCTCGCCTCTGCGCGCGAAGGGCGCGCAACCGGCTCGGTGCTTGCCTCCGGCGGGGATATTTTGGCCAATGTGAAAGGCTTGGGTCATGCCGCACCAACCATCGTTGCGGCGATGGAGTTGCGGCGGGTCTGCCAGAGGCCGGCATCGCGCAGTCGGCGGAAGAGGTCTTCCATGGCGGCGAGGGCGGCGGGGTTTTCTTGGGCAAGGAACTTGCGGACGTCGTCACGACCCAGAGTGGCGTCGTGGTAGAGGTCGAAGAGGTGCGGGGGCACGACCTGTGCCAGATGCGCGAAGGCGGCCATGTGGTCCAGGGTGGCGGCGATTTCGGCGGCACCCCGGTAGCCGTGGTTCATCATGCCGGTGGCCCAGTCGGGGTTGGCGGCACGGGCTCGGGTGACGCGGGCGATTTCCTCGGTCAGGGTTCTTGCGTGCGGGATGTCTGGGCGGGTGGCGTCGAGGTGGTAAAGGGCCGGCTGCGCGCCGCCCAGTTTGGCGACGGCGGCGGCGAAACCGGCCTCGTGTGCGGCGTAGTCCGAGGCCATGAGGACGTCTGTTTCCGGCAAATCCTGCGCGTGGACGAAGGCATCGGCGGCAAGGACGCGGCTTTCAATGCCGGTGCGGTTCTGAGTGGATTGGCCATCGATGCCGATCGACCAGCTGGAGGCCAGAAGCCAGGCTTCGCCTGCGGCGGCGCGGGCCTCGTCCGTAAAGGTATCAGCGGCGGTGCCCATACCCAGACCGTAGAGGCCGGGTTTCGGGCCAAAGACGCGGGAGGCGCGGGTGATGTAGGGGTTGTCTTCGGGGGTTTC
>JANMGI010000600.1:0-4531 GCA_031374565.1 Paracoccaceae bacterium
AAGCTTCCCTCCCCCCGCGTGGGGGAGGGAGTGGGTGGGGTGGATGGTCGAGGAAAGCTCACACAGCCTGTCAAGCGCAGCCCCCCCTCCCCGGCCCTCCCCCACGCAGGGGGGAGGGAGGCGCCATGCCTCAGCGCCAGATTGCGGTTTTACAGGTCCAAACGACTGCACTGCTGCCATCAGATCACCCCGTCCAGCGCGGCCACGGCGACGCTGGCCTGTTCCACATCGTCGAACGGGTAGACGTCGGTGCCGATGACCTGCCCGCTTTCATGGCCCTTGCCCGCAATAAGCAGCGCATCGCCAGGCAGAAGCGCATCCACCGCCCGCAAGATCGCCTCGGCCCGGTCGCCGACTTCGTGCGCGTCCGGGCAAGCCGCCAGGATCGCCGCGCGGATGGAAGCCGGGTCCTCGGTCCGCGGGTTGTCGTCGGTCACGTAAAGCACATCGGCGTTGGCCTGCGCCGCCGCCCCCATCAGGGGGCGCTTGGTGCGGTCGCGGTCGCCACCGGCCCCGAAGACCACCACGATCCGCCCCATCACATGCGGGCGCAGCGCACGCAGCGCGGTGTCCAGCGCGTCCGGCGTATGGGCGTAATCCACGTAAACCGCCGCCCCGTTGCGCCGGGTCGCTGCGAGTTGCATCCGGCCCCGCACGCCGGTCAGCCGGGGCAGCACCGCCAGCACCGCTTCCGGGGCATCCCCCGCCGCAATCGCCAGCCCTGCGGCCACCGCCACATTCTCGGCCTGAAACGCCCCGATCAGCGCCAGCCGGGTCTGGAACGCCCGCCCCTGCCACAGATAGCGCACCTCCTGCCCGGTCGCATCGGGCCGGGTCGCCGCGATCTGCAAGTCCGCCCCCTGCCCCTTGCCCACGGTCAGCACCCGCAGGCCCCGCGACAGCGCCAGTTCGGCCATCTCCGACCCCTTGGCACCGTCGAGGTTGACCACCGCCACCCCCTCCTCGGGGAGCAGACGGGTGAACAACTGCGCCTTGGCCTCGAAATAGGCCTCCATCGTCTTGTGATAGTCCAGATGATCCTGCGTCAGGTTGGTGAAACCAGCCGCCAGCAGGCGCACCCCGTCCAGCCGCCGCTGGTCGATCCCGTGGCTGGAGGCCTCCATCGCCGCATGGGTCACGCCGCCCTGCGCCGCTGCCGCCAGAAGCTTCTGCAACGTCACCGGGTCCGGCGTCGTATGTCCGCTTGGGGCCGTCCAGGCCCCCTCGATCCCCGTGGTGCCGATGTTGATCGCCTCATGCCCCAGCGCGGCCCAGATCTGCCGGGTGAAGGTCGCGACACTGGTTTTCCCGTTCGTCCCGGTCACTGCGACCATCACCTCGGGCTGCGCGCCGAACCACAGCGCCGCCGCACAGGCCAGCGCGGCGCGGGGGTCTTCGGCCACCACCAGCGCCACGTCGCTGTCGGCCAGCACCTCCGCCGCCAGCTTCGCGCCTACCGTATCGGTCAGAACCGCCGCCACGCCTTGTTCCATCGCAGCACCGATGAAGGCCGCGCCATGCACCGCCGTCCCCGGAAGCGCCGCAAACAGCATCCCCGCCCGCACCGCCCGGCTGTCCGCCGTCACCCCCGACAGCGCCGGATCACGCCCGGCCCGGGCCGTCAGCCCAAGGTCGGAAAGCCGTATCGCGCGCGCTGCCATGTCATGCCCCCGTCAGTTGCCGGCAACGGCAGTTACCGCATCCACGGCGACAGGTTCAAGCTTTGGCCTGAGGCCCATCAGCGGAGCGACCCGACGGATGATCTCGGCCGCGACCGGTACCGCCGTCCAGCCCGCCGTGCTACGGACCTCGGACAAGGTGTCGTCCTTCGGCTCGTCCAGCGTCACGATCAGCACATATTGCGGGTTCGACGCCGGGAACATCGAAGCGAAGGTGTTGACATCCTTGTCCTTGTAATAGCCCCCGGTCTTCTTCGGCTTTTCGGCCGTCCCGGTCTTGCCTGCCACCTCGTAGCCCGGCACATCGCCCAGCGTCGCCGTGCCTTCCAAGACCACCCGCCGCAGCATCTTGACCGATTCCAGCGCTGTCTTCTCGCTCATAACCCGGACGCCCGTTGTCGGGCCCTCGCGCTTCAGAAGCGTCGGCTTGATCATCACGCCGCCGTTGGCAATCGCCGCATAGGCCGCCGCCAGATGCATCGGGCTGGCCGACATCCCGTGCCCGTATGATGTGGTGATCGTCACGATTTCGGGCCATTTCTTCGGCAACAACGGCTTTGCGCCGGGGGCCTCGATCAATTCCACCGGGGTCGGCTCGAAAAAGCCCAGCGACTTCAGGAAGGCCTGTTGCCGCAAAGGCCCGATCATCAGCGCGATATGCGCCGTGCCCACGTTCGAAGATTTCGCGATCACATCCGTGACCGACAGCAAAGGCCCGTAGTTGTGCCCCTCGAACTCGTTGATCTTGTATTTGCCCCAGGTCATCGGCGCGTCAGCGTCAACCATGCTGTCGGGGTTCACCAGACCCAGCTCCATCGCCTGCGCCACCGCGAAGATCTTGAAGGTCGATCCCAGCTCATACACACCCTGCACAGCGCGGTTGAACAGCGGGCTGTCGCCGGGTTCGGCGTTCTTGTCCACGATGGGCGTGGGCCGGTCATTGGGGTCAAAGGTCGGCAGTGAGGCGAGGGCCAGAATTTCCCCCGTCCGCGCGTCCATCAGTATCGCCGCAGCCCCTTTTGCGTTCAGCATTCCCATGCCGGCGGCCAGCACTTCCTCGATGGTGGATTGCAGTGTCAGGTCGATGGACAAGGTCAGGGGCTTGCCCCCCTGTGCGGGATCGCGCAGGCGGGCGTCCATCGCCTTTTCGATCCCCGCAACCCCGATCACTTCCGCAGAATGCACGCCCTCGGCCCCGAACGAGGTTCCGCCCAGCACATGCGCCGCAAGCGTCCCGTTCGGATAAAGCCGCATCTCACGCGGGCCGAACAGAAGCCCCGGATCGCCGATCTCGTGCACTTTCTGCATCTGCTCGGGCGACAGCACTTTTCTGACCCAGACAAAGCTCCGCCCGTCGGTAAAGCGCCGCTCCAGCGCCTTTGCGTCAAGTTCGGGGAAAATCTCGGCCAGTGCCTTTGCCGATCCCTTCGGATCAACCATCACCTTGGGATGCGCGTAAAGCGCATAGGTCGTCATGTTGGTTGCAAGCACCCGACCGTTGCGGTCGGTGATGTCCGCCCGCTGCGCAAGAATTTCGGCCCCCGGCGCAGAGGCCCGTGGTTCCGTCGGCTCGGTTGCGGCCATAAGGCCCATCCGCGCCCCAATCGCCCCGAACGCCATCACGAAGCTGGCACAAAGGATAAGAAGCCGGAACTGCGCCCGCCCCCGCACCTTTTCGCGCATCGCCTCGTGCCGAAGTTTCAGGTTTTCCTTCTCGATGCTGTCGGGGTTCAGTCCATCCTGCCGGGCTTGCAGGATTCGGGCGAGGGGACGAAGGGGAGTGCGCATCTTACAAACCCTCCGCGTCTGAGGAAGTGGTGCCCTGCACATCGGTGCTGAAACTGATCTCCGGCAGCTTGGTCGCGGGATAGGCGACCTGCGCCGCAGTGCCGAACTGGCTGGGTTCCATCGGCATCAGGCCCAGCCGGTCGAAGTTGGCCGTCGCCAAGTCGCGCAGCCGGTCGGGACGGTTCAGATAGGCCCATTCCGCCCGCTGCACCGACAAAGCCTCACGCAGGCCGACGATCTGGCGTTGCAGGCCCTGCACTTCCTTCAGTGCGGCCTGGGTCGCGTAATTCTCGCGGTAGGCCCAAAACCCCAGGGCGATCAGCGCAAGAAACGACAGAACATACAAAACGGGGCGCATCTATCGGCGTCCTTTCTTCTGAATCTCGGGCAAGCCCAGATCGGCTGCCGACAGGGTCTGGGCGGGGGCGGTCGTGCGCCGTCCGATCCGCAACTTGGCCGACCGCGCGCGGGGATTGCGGGCAACTTCGGTCTCGTCCGGGGCCACCGCCTTGCGCGTCACCATCTCGAACCGCGCAACCGTGTCCGCCTTGGCGGGGGCATAGCGGTTCGCGTTCGGATCATGACCGGACGCCAGCTGGAAGAAGCGCTTCACGATCCGGTCCTCCAGGCTGTGGAATGTGACCACTGCCAGAAGACCCCCCGGCTTCAGCGCGCGTTCCGCGGCGTTCAGCCCGTCGGCAAGCTCGGTGAATTCGGTGTTCACCGCGATCCTGATCGCCTGAAAGCTGCGCGTCGCGGGGTGACTTTGCCCCGGCTTCGGGCGCGGCAGGCATTTCGACACGATCTCGGCCAGCTTGGCCGTGGTGGTGATCGGCTCCACCTCGCGCGCGGCCACGATGGCCCGGGCGATGCGCCGCGACGCCCGCTCTTCGCCGTAGTGATACAGCACATCGGCCAGGACGCCCTCGTCCGCCGTATTCACCAGATCGGCAGCACTGTCGCCGGTCTGGCTCATCCGCATGTCCAAGGGGCCGTCCCGCATGAAGGAAAACCCGCGTTCGGCCTGATCCAGCTGCATCGAGCTGACCCCAAGGTCCAGCACC
>JANMGI010000619.1:0-3307 GCA_031374565.1 Paracoccaceae bacterium
TATTGCATGTCGGAACACATGACCTTCCTGCCCAAGGCCGACCTTCTCAGCCTTGAAGAGCTTGACCGCCTGTGCACCAGCTTCGTCCATCTCGGCGTCCAGAAACTGCGCATCACCGGGGGCGAGCCTTTGGTCCGCAAGAGCATCCTCACCTTCTTCGAAGCCATGTCCCGCCACCTTGCAACCGGCGCGCTGAAGGAACTGACCCTCACCACCAACGGCAGCCAGCTCGCGAAATTCGCCCAACCCCTCGCCGCCCTTGGCATCCGCCGGATCAACGTCTCGCTCGATACGCTCGACCCGAAGAAATTCCAGGACATCACGCGTTGGGGCCGCCTGACCCAGGTCCTTGATGGGATCACTGCCGCCAAGGCCGCTGGCCTCCGCGTAAAGATAAACGCCGTCGCCCTGAAAGGCTTCAACGAGGACGAGCTTTTCTCCCTCCTCGACTGGTGTGCCACGGAAGGCCATGACCTGACCTTCATCGAGGTCATGCCGATGGGCGAAGACATGACCGCCAATCGCCTCGACCAGTACTGGCCGCTGAAAGACCTGCGCGCCCGCCTGGCTGAGCGCCTGACCCTCACCGATCTGACCGAACGCACCGGCGGCCCCGCCCGCTATGTCCGGATCGAGGAAACCGGCCAGAAGGTCGGCTTCATCACCCCCCTGACCCACAATTTCTGCGAAAGCTGCAACCGCGTTCGGCTGACCTGCACCGGCCAGCTTTACATGTGCCTCGGCCAGGAAGACATGGCCGACCTCCGCGCGCCGCTGCGCGCCAGCCCCGACGACGCGCTGCTGGAACAGGCGATCCGCGCCGCCATCGCGAGGAAGCCCAAGGGCCACGACTTCGACTACAGCCGCAAGACAGTCGCAGGCCAGATCACCCGCCACATGAGCCACACCGGCGGCTAAGGCCTAAAATCCTTAGGCAAGGATTTTGACAAATTTCTTGCTCAAGAAATTTAGCCCCCACCTCGACCGGCCCCCACTCACTTCGTCAGGATCAGCTTTCCCGCCCGGGTGATCCGCAGCGCATAGACCTGGCCGTCCAGCACGATCCGCGCCAGCGACCCGCCCTCGGTCAGCGCCCGCGCATCATGCACCGGGGTCGCATCCGCTGTCAGCCATGTCTCGATCAGGGCGTTCATTTCCCGCCCTCCATCCGCGCGATCAGCGCTTCCAGCACCGCGCCCGGGAACATCCCGTTCACGGCACTCAGGAACAGATCCAGAAAATCGGCGCGCGGGGCCGCGTCACGGTCGGGCATGGTGAACTCCACCTGGTTTGAAGGACACCGGGCGTGCCCACGCACCAAGGGACGGACGGGCTGGCTGGGTTTCTGTATATATCCTTACTAAAACACTCGCCATTGTCAACCGCACATTCCGCTGGCCCCGCGCGTCGCAACTGCTATCCTGTCCCCCGGACCCGATCATGACCCAAGACCCTGCCGGCGACCTCCTTTCCCTTCCGCCACCGAACCTGCCCCTTCAGGCGCTCTCGGCGCTGGCCGCCCAGCATTGGGGCTTCACCGGGAAGCTGCACCCCCTCACCTCCGAACGTGACCAGAACCACCGCCTCGATACCCCTCAGGGAAGTTTCACCCTGAAACTCACCAACCCGGCTGAGCCTGCGGCCCTGACCGACTTCCAGACCGAAGCCCTCCTTCACGTCGCAAAGCAGGCTCCCGGCCTCCCCACCCCCCGCGTGATCCCCACCCGCGATGGCCGCCCCGTTCTCGCCACGCCGGACGGGGCGCTCCGCCTCCTCACCTGGCTCCCCGGCACGCCTCTCGCGCATCTCCCCCGCACTCCGGCGCTGGCCGCAGCAATCGGCAGTGCGTTGGGAAAACTCGATGCCACGCTCGCCCGGTTCCTCCATCCCGCCGCCGACCATCACCTCCTGTGGGACATCTGCAACGCCCCTGACCTCGCCCCCCTCATCCAAGCCCTCCCCGACGACCTCAAACCCCGCGTCACCGCCTTCCTTACCCAGTTTCCCACCCACATCGCCCCGGCGCTCGCAGCCCTCCCCCGGCAGGTGATCCACGGCGACTTCAACCCCCACAATCTCCTTGCCGATCCAGCCGATCCCACACACCTCACCGGCATCCTCGACTTCGGCGACATGACCCTCAGCCACCGCATCTGCGACCTCGCCGTCGCCTCCTCTTACCTGATCGACCCCGCCGATCTGCCAAGCCTCCTGATCCCGCTCACCAAGGCCTACCATCAGGCCAACTCCCTGACGTCACAGGAACTTCGCCTCCTCCCCGACCTCATCACCGCCCGCCTCGTGACCACCGTCACGATCTCCGCCTGGCGCGCCGCCCGCTACCCCGGCAATGCCGCCTACATCCTGCGCAACGCCCCCACCTCCCGCGCGGGCCTTGCCGCCCTGACCGACCCCGAGGCGCTCGCCACCCAACTCCTCCAAGCCTGCGGAACCCCAACATGACCCGCCAGACCACCATGCTGAACGCCTACACCCCCGGCACCGGGCACCTTTCGCCGCAGGATGAGGATCTGGCGCAGCGCCGCGCAAAAGCCCTCGGCCCTGGCTACCGGCTTTTCTACGAAACCCCCGTCCACCTTGTCCGGGGCGAAGGTGTCCACCTTTATGATCCGCAAGGGACCGCCTATCTCGACTGCTACAACAACGTGGCCTCCGTCGGCCATTGCCACCCCCGCGTGGTGGAAGCGCTCTCCCGTCAGTCCGCGCAACTGGCAACCCATACCCGCTACCTGCACGACAGCATCCTGGCCTATGCCGAACGGTTGCTGGCCCACGTCCCGCCCGACCTCTCCCACGTCATGTTCACCTGCACAGGAAGCGAGGCGAACGACCTTGCCCTCCGCATCGCCCGCGCGGCCACCGGCGGGACCGGAGCCATCGTCACCGACAACGCCTACCACGGCGTCACTCTCGCCACCGCCGAGATGTCGATGTCGATCGGTCCCGCCGTGGCCCCCGGGCCCACCGTCTTCCCGATCCCCGCACCAAGCACTGACAACTACCCGGGCGGCATCGCGACAGGCTTCGCCCAAGCGGTCACCGACGCCTGCGACCGGATGGCCGCCCAAGACATCAAACCCGCACTCTTGATCGTCGACACGATCTTCTCCTCCGACGGCGTCTACCCTGATCCCGAAGGCTTTCTCGCCCCCGCTGCCGCCGCGATCCGCGCGAAGGGGGGCCTCTTTCTCGCCGACGAAGTGCAACCCGGCTTCGGTCGCACCGGCGACCATTTCTGGGGTTTCCAGCGCCATGATCTGATCCCCGACATGGTCAGCATGGGCAA
>JANMGI010000633.1:0-7015 GCA_031374565.1 Paracoccaceae bacterium
CTGCCCACTGGCACTCTTGACCACGAAGGCCGGGGAGGGCCGCATCCAATGACCCGAAATACCATCGACGGCGGCTACTTCCTCTATCATTCCATCGGCATCTACCCCGGCAAAGAAGACGACCTCGCCCGCGCGATGGCCAAGTTTTCCGAGGTCTGGTCCGCCCCCAACGACAAGCAGTGGGGGTACGTCCTGCGGAAACGGCAGGACTTCATCGACCGTTGGCGGCGGCTGATCAACGTGCCAAAGGGCAGCCTCACCACCATCGACAACGTGACCGAGGGCCTGCAGAAGATCCTCCGCGCCCTGCCGGAAGGCAGTCTTCGCGGCAAGCGGGTCCTCGCCGCCGCCGATTGCTTCCCTTCGCTGCACTTCCTCCTCGCAGGCCTCGCCCCGAAGATGGGCTTCACCTTGACCACCGTCCCCCTGTCCGACGGCCTCCCCCTCGTCACCACCGAGGACTACCTCGCCCATTGGGGGCCCGACGTCGGCCTCGCCCTTCTGACCTGGGTGACCTCCATCGGCTCGTCGAAGATGGACTACCCGACGCTGGCCGCCCACGGGCGCCAGATGGGCAGCCTGATGGTCGCCGACATCACCCAAGGGGCGGGTCTGATGCCCTTCGACGCGCTGAACCCGAAGGTGGATTTCGTCGTCTCAACCAGCCTGAAATGGCTCTGCGGCACCCCCGGCGCGGGCATCTTGTACGCCGACAAGGACCTGATCCCATCCCTCTCCCCCGAAGGTCGCGGCTGGTTCAGCCAGAACAACCCCTTCTCCTGGGACCTCGACCGGTTCGACTACGCCCCCGACATCCGCCGCTTCGATACCGGCACCCCCGGATCGGTCGCGGCCATCGCCTCTCTCCCCGCGATGGAGTGGTTCTCGAAGCAGGACCTGGCGCAGGTCGCCGCCCACAACCGCCGTCTGGTCGACCGCGTGATAGAACGCGCAGACCGGCTGAACCTGCCGCTGCATTCCCCGCGTGACCCCGACAAGCGTGGCGGGGCGGTGATGATCCGCATGCCCGACAAGGCCGAGGCGGCTGCCTGCGTGGGTGCCTTGGGGGTGGAAGGCTATTCGGTCGACTTCCGCGGCCCGATCCTGCGGATGTCCCCCGGTTTCGTGACCGAGGAGCGCGCCGTGGACGCCGTCTTCGACATGGTGGGTGAGGTGATGACACGCCGCCGCCGTCGCTTCGCGGGGCAGGGGGAAAAGACCGGCAACGCACGGGATGTGCTGGCGTCTCTGGCCTCAGGGCTTGCTGGCGGCGCGGTTCGGGTCGTCGATCTGACCGCCCAGCTCGGCCCCGAAACGCCGATCCTCCGCCTGCCTGAAGACCTCGCGCGGAACACACCCAAGGTCGCCATTCACCCGATCAGCGAGTATGATACGAACGGGCCGTTCTGGGCCTGGAACTGGCTGGAACTTGGCGAGCATTCCGGCACCCATTTCGACGCGCCGCACCATTGGCTGTCCGGCAAGGACCACCCGGACGGCTTCACCGACACCCTGTCGGTCCAGCGGCTGGTGGCACCCGCGAACGTCATCGACTGTTCAGCGGAGGCCGCCGCCGACCCGGATTTTCTGCTGACCGCAGCGCATGTGAAAGCCTGGGAGACCGAACACGGCGACATTGGCCCCGGCGAATGGGTGCTGATGCGGACCGACTGGGACAGACGGTCGAACGACGAAGACCTGTTCCTGAACGAGGACCCCGATCCTTATGAGGACGGATCCCACTCGCCCGGCCCCTCGACCGATTGCATCGACTATCTTCTGGGCAAAGGCATCGTCGGCTGGGGCACCCAGTGCATCGGGACCGACGCAGGGATGGCGGGGAAGTTCAGTCCTCCCTTTCCGGCGCACAACTTCCTGCACCGGGACAACTGCTTTGGGCTGGCAAGCCTGTGCAACCTTGACCAACTGCCACCGAAGGGGGCAGTGCTGATTGCGACGCCGTTGAAGATCAAGGACGGGACGGGATCTCCCATCCGGGCGCTGGCGTTGGTGAGCTGACCCATCTCGTTCGACCTTGTCTTCTTTCTGGAAGAGCAACCTTGCGGGACGAAGTCATCGAAGGACGCAGAGTGAGAGATTGGTTTGATGTCTGCGCTGTCAGATAAAGGGGGCAACGGTTGAGGCTGCGCCGAAAACAAGCCATAAGCCACACATGACCGACACGCCCGCGTTCCGCCAGACCCGCCGCTCGCTACCGATTGCGCTGTTGCGCGCCCGGGAAACCGTCATGGGGCCTTTGCGGGACATGCTGGCCCGCTCGGGGGTGAACGAGCAGAAGTGGCGGGTGCTGCGGGTCTTGCAGGAGAAGGGTCCGCAGGAGTTGAGCCAAGTGGCCGCCGAGGCTGTGCTTCTGCTCTCCAGCCTGACACGGATGGTTGGGCCGATGATTGCAGAGGGCCTGATTTCTCGCTCCACGCCGCCAGAAGACCGACGCAAGACGATCGTCGCCATCACTGAGACTGGATTGGCCCTTGTTCAATCCCATGCGGCGCAAAGTGCTGCCATTCTGGGGCGGATCGAAGCCGAATTCGGGAAAGCCCGTCTGGAGAAGCTGCTGGATCTGCTGGAAGATCTGCAAAAGCTTGAGCTTCGCAGCGGCGGCCAGGGACCAAACGGCAAAGCCAAGCGGTAGTTAAACGACTTCCATTTAAAAAGACGCTTGACGCGGTTTGGATCGTTCCAGTACATAATTGGAACGATCCAAGAATCAATTGTCTAGTCAGGTGGGAACATGCGCTGGGGTCTGGTCGGAGCGAGCACGATAGCCGAACAGCACATGATCGACGCCTTGCGTGCAGCCGGGCAGGAAGTGGCAGCAGTGGTCAGCTCGACCCAGGCGCGCGCCGAAGAGTTCGCCGGGCGGCATGGAATTTCTGGGGCAGGGGATAGCCTTCCGGCGGTTCTGAAGGACGACGGGATCGGGGCGATCTACATTTCCTCGACCAACGAAAAGCATCATCTCCAGGCGCAGGCGTCCATTGCGGCGGGCAAGCATGTGCTGTGCGAAAAGCCGCTGGCGATGGCGGTTTCTGAAGCCGCAGGCATGGTGCGAGAGGCGGAAGTGGCTGGGGTTGTGTTTGCCACCAACCACCATCTGCGCTGCTCGGGTTCGCATCGCGCCATCCGGGACCTCATTCGGCAGGGGCGTATCGGGCGGGTCCTGTCACTCCGGCTGTTTCATGCGGTTCATCTGCCGCCCAATCTCCAGGGGTGGCGGATCAAGGACCCGGCTGCTGGCGGTGGCGTTATCCCGGACATCACCGTCCACGACGCGGATGTGGCGCGGTTCCTTCTGGGCGAAGACCCGGTGACAGTGGTGGCCGAGATGGGTGCCAGTGGCCTGGGCCAAGGGGTCGAGGACAGCGCCATGTCGGTCTGGATCATGCCGTCGGGCGCGATGGTGCAAAGCCACGAAAGCTTTACCCATCCCTTCGCAGGCTCGGGGCTGGAAGTGCATGGCACCGATGGGTCAATTTTCGCGCAGGGCGTGATGACGCAGGAGCCGGTGGGGCAGGTGGATCTGGTCACGGCGCAGGGCCGAGAGGCTGTGCCCTACCCGGCGCACAATCTTTACCGTCAGGGTGTGCAGGATTTTCTTGATGCCGTCGCGGGGCAGGGTCAGCCCGCCGCGACCGGCTGGGACGGGGTGGCCTCGCTGGCGGTGGCGCTTGCTGTCCGCGACGCGGCAAGGACCGGGTCCCGGCAGATCGTCGACTATGCGAGGGCCGCATGAGCAAGCTTGTCTCCGCATTTGAGGCCGTAGCCCGCATCCCTGATGGCGCGGTTGTAACCGTGTCTTCGTCGTCAGCGCTTGGCTGTCCCGACCTTGTGCTCAAGGCGCTGGGTGAACGGTTCCGCGCAGAAGGCCACCCCCAAGCCATCACCACGCTTCACCCCATTGCGGCGGGGGACATGTACGGCGTCAGGGGCATGGACTGGATCGCTCAGGATG
The DNA here is from genome assembly GCA_031374565.1 of Paracoccaceae bacterium. GTDB lineage: Bacteria > Pseudomonadota > Alphaproteobacteria > Rhodobacterales > Rhodobacteraceae > Tabrizicola. Next base: position 3,974 of record JANMGI010000633.1, read on the forward strand.
GCCTTCTGGCCCGTGTTCTAGCCGGGTCCTACCCATCGGGGCCGTCCAGCCTGCCAATGCCAGAGATCTGGAAGATGATCGTCGAAGACCGTGTCGCGGCCTACAACGTCCCTTCGGGCATCATGTTCGACATGCACCGCGAGGCCGCTGCCCGTCGCCCTGGTGTGCTTACAAAGGTCGGGATGGACACTTTCGCCGATCCGCTCCGCGAAGGCTGTGCGATGAACCCGCGCGGGGCGGCCAAGCCCATCGTCGGCCGTGTGGAATTCGCGGGTGAGACCTGGCTGCACTTTCCCAACATCCAGCCGGATGTCTGCATCCTGCGGGCGACGACGGCAGACGAACGCGGCAACCTGACCTACGAACACGAAGGTGCCTACCTGGGCGGGCTGGAGCAAGCCATTGCCACCCGCAACAACCGGGGCCTTGTGATCGCCCAGGTTTCCCGCGTCACGGCAAAGGGGTCACTTCGGCCGCATGACGTTCGGGTGCCCGGCCATCTTGTGGACCTGATCGTGATCGACACCGACCAGAAGCAGACCTGCGAAACTGCTTACGATCCTGCCATCTCGGGCCAGATCATGCGTCCGTGGTCCAGCTTCTCCCTGGCCGAGCATGGTATTGAAAAGGTCATCGCCCGCCGGGCTGCGATGGAGCTGCGGGGCGGGATGACCGCCAACCTCGGCTTCGGCATCAGTGCCATGGTTCCGCGCATCCTTCTGGAGGAAGGCCATCCCGAAGCTGTCACCTGGGCAATTGAACAGGGCGCGGTGGGTGGCATGCCGCTGACAGGTTTCGCCTTTGGCTGTGCGTCGAACGCCGATGCTTTCGTGCCTGCACCGCAACAGTTCATCTACTTCCAGGGTGGCGGCTTCGACATGGCGTTCCTGTCGTTCATGGAGATCGACGTCGAAGGCAACGTAAACGTCTCGAAGTTGGGGAAAAAGCCCTACCTTACCGCAGGATGCGGCGGGTTCGTCGACATCACCTCCCAGGCGCGCAAGATCGTCTTTTCCGGCTGGTTCGAGGCAGGGGCAGGGGTGGAGCTGACCCCAGACGGGGTGAAGGTCACCACCCCCGGCAAGTTCTGCAAGATGGTTGAGAAGGTCGAGCATGTCACCTTCTCGGGCACACGCGCACGCGCCCAGGGCCAGGACGTCCTTTACATTACCGAACGCTGCGTGATCCGGTCAACCGACACCGGCCTTGTTGCAACCGAGATCATGCCCGGCATCGACCCCGGCCGCGACATCATCGCCGCCTCGCAGGGGCGGGTGAGCATCGCCGAGAACGCCACCACCATGCCGCTCTCCCTTCTTGCCGAAGGCCCGATGGGGTGGCAGCCATGACCGTGCGCCTCCACATCGCAGGGCCGGTGGCAACGCTGACCCTCGACAACCCTGCCAAGCTCAACTGCTTCACCGCCGGGATGCTGGGCCAGCTTGCCAGCCATCTGGAAGTGATCGAGGCCCGACCGGAAGTGCGCGTGGTGATCGTGACAGGTGAGGGCGACCGCGCCTTCTGCTCTGGCGCAGACATCAACGCCTGGGGCGACCTGTCCCCCGCCGACTTCGCAAGGAACTGGGTCCGCGGTGGCCATCGCATCTTTGACCGCCTCGCGCGCCTTGGAAAACCCACCATCGCCGCGCTGAACGGCCATGCCTTCGGCGGCGGGCTGGAACTTGCCGCCGCCTGCGACATCCGCGTCATCACCCCCAAAGCCACCATCGCTCTGCCCGAAGCTGGGGTGGGCATCGTTCCCGGCTGGTCCGGCAGCCAACGTCTTGCCCGGTTGATCCCGGAAGGCCTGCTCAAGGAAATGGCGCTCTTCGGTCGTCGCATCGGGGCAGACCGCCTGCAGGCCTGCGGTTTCGTCGCCGAAATCGCCGAAGACACCCGTGCGGTGGCAAAAGAGATTGCCGAGAAAGCCGTCACGCTCTCCCCCCGCGCCACGGAAATCACCAAGGCGATGATCCACGCCGGCCGGAGCGAAGACCAAGCCGCCCTGATCGAAGCCCTTGGGTCCGCCGCAATCGCCCCCAGTGCGGACCGGGCCGAGGGCGTCGCCGCTTTCCAACAGAAACGCAAACCAGAATTCCCGGGGACCTGAATGCTAGACCTGACCCTGATCCCCGCCTGCGGTGCCACGCTTCCCGAAGTCCGGGTCAACCGGCACTGGATCGACGGCGAGGTATCCCCATCCCGGGCTCGACCCGGAACCTCCACCGCAGCCCAAGAGGTCCCGGGTCAAGCCCGGGACGGGGACAGTTGGATCGAACGGATTTCTCCCTCCCACGGCACGGTCGTTTCCCGTTCGCAAATTGGAACGATCCAAGACGCCGAAGCCGCCATCGCCGCCGCCCGCGCCGCCTTTGACGATGGTCGCTGGAGCCAGCTTCCCGGCAAGGCCCGCGCCACCGTCCTTCTCAAGGTCGCCGACTTGATCGAGGCCAATGTGGACCGCATGGCGCTGCTGGAAACCCTGGAATCCGGCAAGCCGATCACCCAGTCACGCAGCGAAATCGCCGGGGCCGCCGACCTGTGGCGCTTTGCCGCCTCGCTGGCGCGCACGCTGCACGGCGACAGCCACAACTCCCTTGGGCAAAACATGCTGGCTGTGGTGTTGAAGGAACCCATCGGGGTCGTGTCGATCATCACCCCCTGGAACTTCCCGTTCTGGATCCTGTCGCAAAAGCTTCCCTTCGCGCTAGCTGCCGGCTGCACCTGCGTGGTCAAACCCTCCGAACTCACGCCCTCGACCACCGTCATTCTCGGCGAGTTATTGCTTGAGGCAGGCCTTCCGGCAGGCGTTGTTAACATCGTCCTCGGCTATGGACAGCCGGTCGGCGCAACCCTGGCCTCCGACCCCCGGGTGGACATGGTCACCTTCACCGGCTCAACCGCCGTTGGGCGCGGGATTGCAGCAGCAGCGTCGCAAACCCTGAAAAAGGTCGCCCTCGAACTTGGCGGCAAGAACCCGCAAGTGATCTTCCCCGACGCCGATCTTGAAAGCGCCGCAGATGCCGTGGTCTTCGGCGTCTA
>JANMGI010000697.1:0-6215 GCA_031374565.1 Paracoccaceae bacterium
GGAAACGCGGCATTGGTTGCGGTTTCTGGTCGAGCCTGCGGCGGACAGCATGGATTTCCTGATCGAGAAGGACGGCGTGGTAATCGGCAAGGCCGGGGCCTGGGAACTGCCAGAGGTAGGGTTCCTGCTGCACCCGGGCCACTGGGGTCAGGGGCTGGCGTTCGAGGCGATGACGGCAGTGATTGCCCATGTCGAGGCGGAGGTCCCTGCCCTTACCGCCGAGGTCGACCCGCGCAACGCGGCCTCGCTGCGGTTGCTGGACCGACTGGGGTTTCGCGAGACGCACCGGGCGGAGCGGACTCTGCTGTGGAAAGACGAATGGTGCGACAGCATCTGGTTGGCCCGACCGCGCGGGACAAGCCACGGTTGACCGGGGTGCCGGGTGCGGACGGTTGTGAAATGGAGCGCTGACGCGCATTCCTTCTGTCTCGCCACCGGCACGTGAAGCACGCGCCAGTGGCTCGGCCGCGACAGGGTTTGCTCGAACCAGTGGCGCAAACCCTGTCGTGCCTCCGGCGGGGATATTTGGGCCAATGTGAAAGGTGTCGCGCGAGAGCGCTTTTTCCGGTCAGAGGTCGCGGAAGCGTTTTTCCTGGCGGGCGGTCCAGTGGAGGGTGAGGTGGTGGCCATCCTCGGTTTCGGCCTCAGAGAGGACCACGCCTTCCTGATGCAGCCACGCGCGCTTGCGGCCTTCGGCGAAGCTGAGGGTCAGGTCGCGATCGGTTTTCGCCTCGTCGAAGACCTGGCTGATTGCGCCAAGGAGGTGGCCAATGCCTTCACCGGTCAGAGCGGAGATCGGGAAGACCTGGGCGCGGGCTTCGGCAGTCACGGCCAGTGCGGCGCGGGCGGCGGGATCGACCAGATCCAGCTTGTTCCAGATCTCGAAGACCGGAACTTCGGGCTTGACGCCAAGTGCCGTCAGGATGTCGGCCACATCCTGCGCCTGTTCGGCGCTTTCGGGGTGGGAGATGTCGCGGACGTGAAGGATGAGGTCAGCTTCGAGCACTTCCTCCAGCGTGGCGCGGAACGCAGCGACGAGTTGGGTCGGCAGGTCTGAGATGAAGCCCACGGTGTCTGAGGCGATGATCTTGCGGCCAGCCCCGCTGGTCGCTGACGGCAGGGTGATGCCGCGCATCGTGGGGTCGAGCGTGGCAAAGAGCATGTCCTTGGCCAATACTTCGGCCCCGGTCATCCGGTTGAACAGCGTGGACTTGCCGGCGTTGGTGTATCCGACCAGCGCCGCCAGCGGGAACGGCACCTTGCGGCGCGAGGCGCGGTGGAGTTCACGGGTTTTCACCACCTTGTCCAGCTGGCGCTTCAGGCGGATCACCTGGTCGTCGATGGCGCGGCGGTCGCTTTCGATCTGGGTTTCGCCGGGGCCGCCGACAAAGCCGAACCCGCCGCGCTGGCGTTCAAGGTGGGTCCAGGCGCGGACAAGCCGGGTGCGCTGGTAGGACAGCGCCGCAAGTTCGACCTGAAGCACACCTTCGCGGGTGCGGGCGCGGTCGGCGAAGATTTCAAGGATCAGCGAGGTGCGATCCAGAAGCTTGACGCCCCATTCCTTTTCAAGATTGCGCTGCTGGACCGGCGAGACGGTGCCATCGACCAGCACAAGCTCGATCTTATCGGCCTTGAACCGGGTCTTCAGGTCCTGAACCTTGCCCGAGCCCAGCAAAGTGCCGGGATGGATGCGGGCCAACTTGACCACCTCGGCACCAAGGACGTCGAGTTCCGGCAAGGCTGCGGCCAAAGCCACGGCTTCGGCCAGACCGTGCTCGGGCAGGCGACGGGCGTCGCGCGCCTTGACCGCCGGGTGCAGCACAAAGGCCCGCGTCGCCGCTGCGGCGGTATCGCGCAGGCGCTGCCCTTCACGCTTGGAAAGGAGGTCGTCGTCGTCCTGCGGATCTTGTGAGATCAGTCTTCCCCTTCGTAAAGGCTGATCGGGGCGCCCGGCATGATCGTCGAGATTGCATGCTTGTAGACCAGCTGCGACTGGCCGTCACGGCGCAGAAGCACGCAGAAATTGTCGAACCAGGTGATCACGCCTTGCAGCTTGACGCCGTTGATCAGGAAGATCGTCACCGGAACCTTGGCTTTGCGAACGTGGTTGAGAAAGGCGTCTTGCAGGTTTTGCTTGTCAGCGGCCATCGTTTTTATGCCTTGTTTTTCTGTCGCGTTGCTGTCGCGTCGTGGTCGTTCTTCGTTGAGCCCTGTCTTCACCGCCCTTGACGGTTGCCATAAGTATGAAGCGGCTCTGCGGGAGTTTCCAGCGCAAAAATCAGCCTGTTGTGGGCTTTAGCTGCGCGCCTAGCGGCGACCGCGTCCGGGCAGGACCAGGGCCAGAAGTGCCAGCGTTTCCAGCCGCCCCACAACCATCGCGACACCGAGGGTTACTTTCACCGGACCGGTCAGATCGCTGTAGAGGATCGGATTGGCAGCGCCGAGTTCGGCCAGCTGTCCGGTGGTGGTAAGGCTGGCGATGGCCAGCACCATGGCATCTTCAAAGCTGATGTCGGCCACAAGCAGCAAGAGAGCCATGACGACAGCGATGGAGATGGCAAAGAGCATGAAGAACACCCAGGCAAACTGCGCGCCTTCGCGGCGCAGACGCCGGGCTTCGCCGCCGCCACGACCTATGGAATTGGGATGGATGATCTTTTCCAGCTCCCGCTCGCCATGGCGCAGAAGGGAGTAAACCCGCAGAAGCTTGACCCCTCCGGCTGCGGTGGCCGTGCCGCCGCCGATGATCGCAAGGCCAAGAAGCGCAAGGCCGGGAGTGCCGATCCCGGACCAGGAGGCTGCCGTCTGCCAGTCGGCAGAAACATAGCCGGTGGTTGTCAGAAACGAGGCCGCGGTGAACAGGATCCCCCAGAACGCGGGCAAGGCTTCTGGCGACGCGGCGGCATCGGACTGACCGGCGACGAACCAATGCCGCAGAAAAAGAAGAGCGGTGACCGATATGAGGATCAGGGCCGCAAGGCGAAGTTCAGGGTCCTGCGGCAAGGGGCGAAGGTTTTCGGCCAGGCGGATGCCGGGCAGCGCGCGGCGGGTGATGGCGAAAACGAAGCAGAGAAAGACCAGAACCTCGCCAAGCCAACCGGCCTGCGAGGCACCAAAGGGGACCTGGCCAGTGATTCCGGAGGTGGAGAGCGTGCCCATGGCGTGGATCAGGGCGGAAATCCCAGCCTCGCCCAGGACCAGAAGGGCGCACCAGAGCACGAAGGTGAGGGAGGCGTAGATTGGAAAGAGCATGAGCGCGAAGCGGGTCAGCCGCACGGAAGGATCAGCGGTACGGGTGATCTGCTGCGTGCCGATGCCACTGCGGCCGGGCACGCGGCCCGAGGCGACCTCTGTGCCCCCAAGGTTGAGGGGGGCAAGAATTGCATAGCCGGCCAGGAGGGTGAGAAAGCCGCCGAACCAGCCCACGGTCGCGCGCCAGAGATGCACGGTGTCGGCCAGGCGGTCAGGCTGGTAGACGCTGGCCCCGGTGGTGGTGAAGGCGGAGATCATCTCGAACCAGGCGTTGGTCAGCGTGGTGTCGGGCAGCGCCTCAAGGACGGGGAGTGCGAGGGCAAAAGGCAGGACGGCATAGGCGAGGACAAGGGCCCCAAGGTGGCTGCGCGCCGGATCGCGGGGACTGTAGGCCGCAGTCGCGATGCCAAGCATCACGGTGATGATCATCAGGATCACTGCGGAATACAGGAAATCTCGCGCGTGTTCGAGGTCGTCCGCGCCAAGGGCGTAGATTGCGGGCACGAGGGCAATCGCTCCGCAGAGGCCCAGAAGCACGACCAGAAGCGGCAGTTCTGCCAGCCGGGCCAGCATCAGAAGAAGTCGATCGAGACTTGCAGGAGGCGTTCAACCTCCGGCACATCCTTGGCCATGGAAAAGAGGGCGATCACGTCGCCGGTGTCGATCCGCAGGTCGCCGGTTGGCTTCATGACCTTGTCGCCCTTCATCACCGCGCCGACGAGCACGCCTTCGGGAAACTCGATGTCGCGGACGAGGCGGCCGGAGAGGGGCGAGGTTGAGAGGACCTGCGCCTCGATCATCTCGGCTTCGGCATCGCCGATGGAATAGACCGCGCGGACCCGGCCGTGGCGGATGTGGCGCAGGATCGAGGAAACGGTGGTGGCGCGGGGGTTGATGTAGGCGTCGATGTCGAGGGGAGCCATCAGGGGGGCGAGGGTGGGGTCGTTGACCAGCGCGATGGTCATCGGGCAACCCGCCTGCTTGGCACGCACGGCGACGAGGAGGTTGGTCTTGTCGTCATCGGTCACGGCAAGAACGGCATCGGCCCGGTCGATCGAGGCTTCCATCAGCAGGTCGATATCCATCCCGTCACCGTTCAGCACGATGGTCCGCTCCAGCGCGTCGGCGGCGAATTCGGCGGTGGCGCGGTTCTTCTCGATGATCTTGGCGCGGACGCGGTCGGTGCGGGCTTCCAGCGCGCGGGCGACCGCAAGACCGACGTTGCCACCCCCGACAATGACCACGCGTTCCTGCTTTTTCGTTTTCTTGCCAAAGATTTCCAGAGCACGGTTCACGTCCTCGAAATGGGCGAAGACGTAGATCTGGTCGTCGGCGTAAAGTTGGTCGGCAGGGTCTGGCGCGAAGAGCCGGTCTTCGCGGCGGATTCCAACGACGATGGCGCGTAGGGTGGAAAAGAGCTCGTTCAACTGGCGCAGCGGGGTGTTGAGGACCGGGCAGTCTTCGTCCAGCTGGAGCCCGAGAAGCTGCGCACGGCCCCCCATGAAGCTTTCGGTGTCGAAGGTCGCGGGCGCGGCGAGGCGTTGGAGGGCGGCCTCGGCAACCTCGCGTTCCGGACTGATCACCACGTCGATGGCCAGACCGTCCTGGCTTGTCAGGTTGCCATAGAGCGGGTCGAGGTAGTTCTGCGCCCGGATGCGGGCGATCTTGCGGGTGATGTTGAACACGACATGCGCCACCTGACAGGTGATCATGTTCACCTCGTCCGAGTGGGTGGCGGCGATGATCATGTCGGCATCGCGGGCCCCGGCCTTGGCCAGCACATCGGGATGGCTGGCAAAGCCCACGACGCCCTGAACATCAAGGGTATCGGTCGCGCGGCGGACCAGATCGGCGTTGGTATCGACAAGGGTGACGTCGTTCTTTTCGCCAGAGAGATGACGGGCAATCTGCCAGCCGACCTGCCCTGCGCCGCAGATGATGACCTTCATCAGATTCCCCGCGTTCCGTCGTCCGGGCCTGCATGTCAGATCGGATCGGGGGGGTCAATGTTTGGGGGTTTCGGCGGCGATGAGGTCAAGACAGCCGGGAAGGTTGTTCAGGACTTCGCGGTTCCACAGGCGAAGGACGCGGAAACCCTGTGCGGAAAGCCAAGCGTCGCGCGCGGCGTCACGGGGGGAGCCGTGGCCAGCGCCGTCGGCTTCGATGATCAGACGGAGGTCGGGGATCAGGAAGTCGACGATGAAGGGGCCGATGGGGGCTTGTCTGCGGACCTTCAACCCCATGAACCGGCGGTCACGCAGCGCGTACCATAGGGTGCGCTCAGCCGGGGTCATGGTCTTGCGCATGCGGCGCGCGCGGGCCTTGGACACGTCGTTCTGCTGCATGGATGCCCCCTCACCCTGACCCTCTCCCCCAGTGGGGAGAGGGGACACTTGGGGTCAGCGTTGCGCGGGACGAGTAAAGGCGAGGTTAATCGGTGCGTACTTGCTGCACGGATCGCCCTTCACCCTGGCCCAATCCTCCAGTGGGGAGAGGGGATTCTTGGGGTCAGCGTTGCACAGGTTTGGTAAAGGGAGGGTTATGTGAAATCCCGCCCCCTCACCCTAACCCTCTCCCCCGAGGGGAGAGGGGATTGGTTGCGCTGCTGGAACGGTCCCACGAAGGCATTCACATGATCTGAAGCGCACTGTGATCGGCACACGCAACAGGTTCCCTCTCCCCTCGGGGGAGAGGGTTAGGGTGAGGGGGAGACCGCAGCGCACTACTCCTCGAAGTCCGGGAACCCCCTGCCCCCGCGCGTCGACCCGACCACGCCAAGCGACTTCAGCTTGCGGTGCAGGGCCGAGCGTTCCATGCCGACAAAGCTGGCGGTGCGGCTGATGTTGCCGCCGAACCGGTTGATCTGGGTCAGAAGATACTCGCGTTCAAAAAGTTCCCGCGCCTCGCGCAAGGGCAGCGTGGCGATGGTGCCGGTCAGGGACAGCGTCGTGTCGGTTTGCGGT
>JANMGI010000752.1:0-1703 GCA_031374565.1 Paracoccaceae bacterium
GGAAAGCCGGGATCACCAACTTCGACCGCGTCTACACCCGCGACGACCTCGTGCGCGCCGACGTGATCTTCGCCGCCACGGGCGTGACCAGCGGCTCCCTCCTTGCGGGCATCAAACGAGAACCCGGCTGGGTGACGCTGGAGACGATCCTGATGCGCTCCAAATCGGGGTCCATCCGTCGGATGACGTATAAAAGCCCGGTGCGGTAGCACTTCAGCTGCGCGGCCTTGGTCGGTGCCAGACATAGTGCGGCACCCGTTCGCCGCGGGCAAAGCGGGTCACATCCGCGAGGTCGACGATCAGCGACACCGCGTTCGTCGCCACAAGCAGAATCAGCCACTGCTGCAGCGCGGGGTCGGCAGCTATGGCGTCCAGGCGGAAGGCCATCCACCCGAACATCGGCAGCCAAAGTAGATGCGTCACACCCATGACGCGCGTGAACCCCATCCGCCCGTACAGAAGTGTCTGCGCCACGACCGCCACGCCGGTGGTGGCCAGAACGACCACCGCCTCGCGGTGCGGCAGGAACATCAGGCAGGCCAGGTTTACCCCGACAAGCCAGACACACCAGATGCGCGGCAACCGCCGGAACCTCAGAAAGACAATTCCGAAAAGCTCCAACATTGACCTTAGAAACCCGAACATGCCCATCTCCTCTTCCAATGGATGCACAGGGTGTGCCCGGACCGGGACGCGTTTTGAACTGCGCGATCCGCAGCAAACCGCTACGGATTGCGTAGTCATCATTTTGCGCCTAGCTTCACCCGGGGAAAAAGGCCGCCGATGCCGCGATATGGACAATTCTGCCCCGTTGCCAAGGCAAGCGAGATTCTTGGCGACGCATGGTCGATCCTGATCGTGCGCGAACTGTTGCTCGGCGGTGACCGGTTCAGCCGTCTACAGCGCGGATTGCCGCGCATTTCTCCCACCGTTCTGACGACGCGCCTGCGCGAGCTTGAAGCGAATGGCGTCCTCATCAAGCGCCCGGTCAGTGGTTTGCGCGGACATCAATACTGCTTGACCGAAGCCGGGCGCGAACTGGCCTCGGTCGTCGACGCGCTGGCGGTCTGGGGAATGCGCTGGGCGCGCGACGAGATGGAACAGGACGATCTCGACGTGACGCTGCTGATGTTCGATATCCAGCGTGGGATCAACACTTCAGTGCTGCCGGACGGCGAGACGGTGCTGCAATTCAGCTTTCCCGACCTTGAAAAGTTCGGCCACTGGTGGCTGGTTTGCGCCAGCGGCGAGGTCGACCTATGCTACGACAACCCCGGCAAAGATGTGAACTGCTATGTGACAAGCCCGTCGCGGCTGCTGATTCAGGCATGGATGGGTGATGTGCCCCTGAAAACGGTCGTCGCGTCGTCGGATTTCCAGATCGTCGGAGATGCAGCGGTGCGCCGCAGCTTTCAGCGCTGGTTCGTCAGGTCTTCAGTGGCAGCAACACCAAGGCCGGGCGGTTCTGTCGGCGCATCCTGATAAACCGAGCTCCCGCCCAATATCGCGCGCCAAGGCGGGGTGGCTAAGCCCGGCCCCGATCCCGATCGGCGCTCCGCCGCACCAGTCGGTTCCACGCCTCTCCCTCCCCTCCGGCGCAAAAAACAGGGCTAAAGGGCGCCTCCCCTAATCCTTACCCCTTCCTTAACGCCCACACCCAACCCCTTGTTTTCAAACACCCGAAAAACCTGTCCACCGTGGAC
>JANMGI010000755.1:0-2930 GCA_031374565.1 Paracoccaceae bacterium
GTGTCGGTGCGGATGATCCCGGAGTCACCCACTTGGCCGCCGGATTCGGCGTAGAACGGGGTCTGGTTGACCACGATCTGCACCGTCTCGCCTGTGGTTGCCTGTCCGACAGGGGCGCCGTCGCGGACGAGAGCGGTCACCACGCCCTCGGAGATCTCGGTGTCGTAGCCAAGGAATTCGGTGACCCCATGTTCTTCGGCGATCTCGTACCAGACCTTGGCGTCGCCCGTGGCCCCGGTGCCGGACCAGGCGGCGCGGGCCTTCTGCTTCTGTTCCTGCATCGCGGCGTCGAACCCGGCCACGTCAACCTCGCGCCCCTTTTCGCGCAGCGCGTCCTGGGTCAAATCCAAGGGAAAGCCGTAGGTGTCGTACAGCTTGAAGGCCGCAGCCCCCGGCAGCGCACCGCCTTCGGGAAGGTGGGAAAGTTCGTCGTCCAGAAGCTTCAGACCGCGATCAAGGGTCTGCTTGAACCTGGTTTCCTCCAGTCGCAACGTTTCCTCGATCAACGACTGCGCGCGAGAAAGTTCGGGATAGGCCCCTCCCATCTGCCGCACCAGCGCTGGCACCAGCCGGTACATCACCGGATCCTGCGCGCCCAGCATGTGGGCGTGGCGCATCGCGCGGCGCATGATCCGGCGCAACACATAGCCACGGCCTTCGTTCGAGGGCATCACGCCGTCAGCGATCAGGAACGAGGTGGAACGGAGGTGGTCGGCGATCACCCGGTGGTGGATCTTGCCGGGGCCGTCGGGGTCGTTGCTGGTCGCATGGGCCGAGGCCTCGATCAGGCTGCGCATCAGGTCGGTGTCGTAGTTGTCGTGCTTGCCTTGCAGCAGCGCACCGATCCGCTCCAGCCCCATGCCGGTGTCGATCGACTGCATCTCCAAAGGCACCAGCCGCCCGTCGGCAAACTGTTCGTTCTGCATGAAGACGTTGTTCCAGATCTCGATGAACCGGTCGCCGTCTTCCTGCGCCGACCCCGGAGGGCCGCCCCAAATGTGGTCGCCGTGATCGTAGAAAATCTCGGTGCAGGGGCCGCAGGGGCCGGTCGGTCCCATGCGCCAGAAGTTGTCGTCAGAGGCGATCGGAATGATGCGGCTGTCAGGCAGGCCCGCAACCTTCTTCCAGATCGTCGCGGCCTCATCATCCGTATGGTAAACGGTGACCAGAAGCTTGTCCTTTGCCAGACCGAAATCCTTGGTCAGAAGCTCCCACGCGAAGGCAATGGCCTGGTCCTTGAAGTAGTCGCCGAAAGAGAAATTTCCCAGCATTTCAAAGAAGGTATGGTGCCGCGCGGTGTAGCCGACGTTGTCCAGATCGTTGTGCTTGCCCCCTGCCCGCACGCATTTCTGCGCGGTTGTCGCACGCTTGTAGTCCCGCGTCTCGATCCCGGTGAAAAGGTTCTTGAACTGCACCATGCCCGAGTTGGTGAACATCAGCGTCGGATCGTTCCGCGGCACAAGGGGCGAGCTTTCGACGACGCGGTGGTCGTTGCGGCGGAAGAAGTCCAGATAGGTGGAGCGGATGTCGTTCAGCGAGGCCATGTGGGCGCAGTCCTTGGCGAAATCGGGGGCGAAAGCAGGTTTCGGCCCTCCGTGTAGCCCCCCACAAAGAGCCTGTCCACCGTTGGCCTTCCACGTCAGGGAAAAAGGCGGCTAGCGCTGCACGTCGACAGCGTCGCCAAGGCGGATCACGCCGTCCTGCTCGATGCTGCAAAGGACGCCGCGGAGACGTAGCTTCGGATGGGCTCGAACCCAATCGTAAGCGTCGTCACCGTAGCGCACCTTCCACTTGGCGCAGGCGTCATTCCAGACCTCGGACACCCGCAGGACCGCTGTGCCGACCGCCAGAAGCTGGCCCACGGGCAGGTTCGCCTCGGTCATGTCAATGTCGGAGATGAAGGTATCGCCGGGATGGACCACGGTTTGCCGTTCACGCCAGACAAGGTCCAGCACCCGGCGCGGCAGGATGGAAACCTGAATGCCGGGGTGGCCCGAGCCATCGGGCAACTTCAGCCAGGGTGCTGTGCCCCAGCGTTCGCCGGGGATGCCTTGGGCTTTCGTCACGGTCAATTCGCCGACGAAGCGCCGCTCGCCATAGCCGGGGCGGAAGCACAAATGTTCAACCGCGCTGCCGGTCTTGGGTGCGGAAAGCACCGCCGGCAGCGCGGCCATCAGTTCTTCGGAGGTTGCGTGACCGCTCACTCGTCGAGGACGTCACTGCTCTCTTCACCGGAAATGGCGAAGTCGAGTCCGTTGGCGGCGCGAATCTTGTCTTCGATTGCCAGCGCGACGGAAGGGTTCTGCTTCAGGAAAGCCTTCGCGTTCTCACGCCCCTGGCCGATGCGCTCGTCACCGTAGGAATACCAGGCACCAGACTTTTCAACGACGCCAGCCTTGACGCCAATGTCGACCAGCTCGCCCACCTTGGAGATGCCTTCGCCATACATGATGTCGAATTCCACCTGCTTGAAGGGCGGGGCAACCTTGTTCTTCACCACCTTTACGCGGGTGGTATTGCCGACAACCTCTTCCCGGTCCTTGATCGCACCGATGCGGCGGATGTCCAGACGCACGGAAGCGTAGAATTTGAGCGCATTGCCGCCGGTTGTGGTTTCGGGGCTTCCGAACATCACGCCAATCTTCATGCGGATCTGGTTGATGAAGATCACCATGCAGTTGCTGCGCCCGATAGAGGCCGTCAGCTTGCGCATCGCCTGGCTCATCAGGCGGGCCTGAGAGCCCATCTGCATGTCGCCCATGTCGCCTTCGATTTCCGCCTTGGGGACCAGAGCGGCGACAGAGTCGATCACGACCATGCTGACAGCGCCGGAGCGGACCAGGGTATCCACGATCTCCAGCGCCTGTTCGCCGGTGTCGGGCTGGGAGATCAGAAGCTCATCCAGGTTGACGCCCAGTTTCTTGGCGTAT
>JANMGI010000770.1:0-1799 GCA_031374565.1 Paracoccaceae bacterium
GCATTCGGACACCACCAGCCAAGGACAAGAGCATGACCGATCCCATTGACAGCCGCAACGCCGTCGCAGCGGCCTGGTTCCGGACGCTGCGCGACCGGATCGTCACGGCGTTCGAAGGTCTTGAGGACAAATATGCCAAGGGCACGCCCGGCCGGTTCGAAGTCACGCCAACCAGCCGCGAGGATGGTGGCGGCGGAATCATGAGCGTGATGCGCGGCGGCGAGGTCTTCGAGAAGGTCGGGGTCAACTGGTCCGAAGTGCACGGGGTCCTTGGCGAAAAGGCCCAACGGGCGATGGCCGCGCGCGGTGTGCCGGGGATGGACAGCGACCCAAGCTTCTGGGCCAGCGGTGTTAGCCTTGTGGCCCACATGGTCAACCCGCACGCGCCCGCCGTCCACATGAACACCCGGATGTTCTGGACCCCCGGCGCATGGTGGTTCGGCGGCGGGTCCGACCTTAACCCCTGCATTGAATATCCCGAAGACACCGCGCATTTCCACGCGACGATGCAGCAGGCCTGCGACGCGCATTCGCCTGTATACTTTACCAAATTCAAGGCCTGGGCCGACGAATACTTCTTTGTCCCGCACCGGGGACGCGCGCGGGGTGTGGGCGGCATTTTCTATGATGATCTGAACACCGGCGATTGGGACCGCGATTTTGCCTTCACCAAAGCCGTGGGCGAGGCCTTCCTTCCCGCCTTCCAGCCCCTGACCGAGCGGCGCGTCGCCACCCCCTGGACCGAAGCCGACCGAGAGACCCAGCTTCAGCACCGCGGCCTCTATGCCGAATACAACCTGGTCTACGACCGGGGCACGAAATTCGGGTTGGAATCGGGTCACGATGCGAATGCCGTGCTGATGAGCCTGCCGCCCATCGCGAAGTGGTATTGATCGCATGGCCGACATCACGGTGAAAGCGGCCTACGGGTCGGTGGTCGAGGATGAAGGCGAGCTGTTCATCGGCTTCGCCGAGGGCGAGGACGACGACGAAGGCTATGTGCTTTTCCGTCAACCCGAGGGCGGCGGACCGATCTGGTTTGAGGCCAGCGATGAGTCCTTCGGGGCCGAGGAGGCAATCGAAAGCGTCGTTGCCGGGCCGAAGGGCTTCGAGGTGACGATCCGTCCGGAAAAGCGCGCGGCCTTCGGCTTTGCGGCGACAGTGGCGGTCAGGGTCGGACCGGGCTGCGAGGACGGGCCGGAGGCCTTGGCGGCGCTTCAGACGATGCTCGGGGCGCTCTGGCGGTAGGCTCGTCGTGCGTCTTCGACTTCTCCTTGCAAGGGTCTAGCGACGAGGGACGCAGTCACCGAGGAGCGTTCGCGTGGGTCCAGACCTCGTGCCGGATGCGGGCGGTCTTATAGGCGTCGAACATTGCCATCGCCCAGACGAACAGCCCGCCCGCCATCTTGCCGACAAAAGATACTTCGGGCGCTGCGGTCTTCAGGGTGAAGGCTCCCAGCAGGATCG
The DNA here is from genome assembly GCA_031374565.1 of Paracoccaceae bacterium. Taxonomy (GTDB): domain Bacteria; phylum Pseudomonadota; class Alphaproteobacteria; order Rhodobacterales; family Rhodobacteraceae; genus Tabrizicola. Next base: position 1,468 of record JANMGI010000770.1, read on the forward strand.
CAAAGCAGACGAAAATCAGCCCCCGCACCGGCTGGCGGTTCAGGACCTGGCCCATTCCCGGCAACAGGATTGCGACGGCAAGCACCAGGTAGGGGTTCAGCGGCGGTTTCATGCAGGGGCCTTGGCAAGGGTCAACACATCTTCGCGCAAGGCGGTCAGCCTGTATAGCAGCGGCTCCAGCCTTGCAGGGTCAAGGGGCGCGCGGCCCATCTCGGCCTCGCGGAAGATCAGATAGCGGCTGCGGTCGGCTTCCTCGGCTAGGATCACGATGCGCAGGCCTTTGGGGGAAAGGACAAGTTCCTTGACGCAGGGATCGGCGAAAAGGTCGGTAT
>JANMGI010000772.1:0-4801 GCA_031374565.1 Paracoccaceae bacterium
GCCGAAGATGGAATCCCGGCCCGCGTCGCCAAGGACGCTGTCATCGCCTTCGTCACCATAGAGGGTGTCATTCTCTGTGCCGCCGTCGATGGTGTCGTTCAGAAGACCGCCGTAGATCAGGTCAGTATCCGCGCCGCCCGAAAGCTGATCCGCGCCATCGCCGCCATAGATCCGATCAAGTCCGGCATCACCTGCGACAGTGTCATTCTCGGCCCCGCCATAAAGTCGGTCGTCGCCGACGCCGCCGAAGATGGAATCCCGGCCCGCGTCGCCAAGGACGCTGTCATCGCCTTCGTCACCATAGAGGGTGTCATTCTCTGTGCCGCCGTCGATGGTGTCGTTTAGGAGGCCTCCGTAGATCAGGTCTGCCTCGCTGCCACCAAACAGCCGGTCAACGCCGTCCCCACCGTAGATCTGATCCTGACCCGCTTCGCCAAGCATCGAGTCGTTGTCGGCCCCGCCGTAAAGCCGGTCATCTCCGCCACCACCAGTGATCGTGTCGTCGCCTGCATCGCCAAGGATGCTGTCGTTGCCGTCGATGTGGCCGGGTGCCAACGGCGGAAGTGTCAGCAGGGTCGAGGTCGCAAGATCCGTGGCGGCAAACCCCGGGCCAGCAATGGTCGCGCTTAGGCTGTCACCGCCAAGGTTTTCCCAGAAATAGACTTCGATGGAATAGGTCTGGCCTGCGGTCAGGGTGGCCGAAGCACTGCGTGTGGTTGCAGGCTGGTGAAAGTCGTTATCCAGGTTGAAGACGATAGTCCCGCCGGCATCCCTGATGATGATTCGCGAACCGTCGTCCGAAGTGGTCGAGAAGGTGTAAGTCCCGGTCGTGCCTATCGCCAGATTTGACCGATAGATAATCCCATAGTCATTGCGATCGTTGGCGGCGGCGGTCCCGCCAAGGGTATTACGAAGGGCGCGGACGCCGAAATCATCGACGTAACCGTTGCCGACAAGCGTCCCCGAGGAAATGAACTGGGTCTGGGTGTTGGCAGACGTGAAATCGCGGTCGTAGACGCTGTACTGCCACTGCCCGGTCAGGGGGGCGTCGCCGGAAAGCCGGTCAGCACCAGCACCCCCGAAAATCGTGTCAGCGCCACCGCCACCAGACAGCGTATCCACAGCAGCTGTGCCGGTGATCGTTGTGTTCCCACCTGTCGCCGGGCTGGTGCTGCTGTTCTCGGCCATACCGTTTCACTCATTACCTGCGGTTGAAGATAGGCCAGGTCTGCTTCATGCGTCAGGGGAACTTCGAGCCCTTGCTCCCCGGTCGGCAGAATTCCTCCGACGCCGGGCGGGTAGGCGGACGCTGCGGTCAGCTCTCGAATCAGGAGCGGTAAGTGATGGCCGATCCGGGGTCAGCCAATGGCGCGACGCCAGGCGTCAAGCGTCGCTCGGGTGCTGTCACCCTCGATCACGCCTAGCAGCAGGTTGGAGTGCAACCGGGCACACAGGATGCTGTGCCCTTCGACCAGGGTGGCCCCCAGGATCATGCAGATCGGATCGCCCGGCATCGCTGACAAAAGATCAAGCTGCCGGTCGACCGACTCCATCTCGTCATCCAGGAACCCCTGAAGATGCGTGACCATTTCCTCGGGCCCGCTCGATTTCCCGCTGTCATCGCCCCGTGCGATCAGCCAGGCAAGGAGGTCGGGGCCCAGGCTTTCGGCAAAACCCTTAAGGTTTGTGCCCCCGCCCATGCCTCCGGTCCGGTCTGGAACTGTGGAGATCGGTTCAGGCTCAGGTACGACCAACTCGGTTGCAAGCTCTGGGCCAAGGTCGGCATCGTCGGCCTTGTTCAGGTCGATCAGCACCAGGTCGGCAAGCAAGGCCACCGGCAGCCCGACGCTGACCTCTTCGCCCCCCCGACCAATCGGGCCTGCGGTGACCCAAAGCTCTTGCCGGGGTGCCGCAAGCGCCTGCAACAGCTTGATCAGATCATCCTTGTGCTCGTCCTCAAGCACTTCGACGCCAAGGCAGCTTTCCGCCCCCGGCACACCGATGGCCGCGGTCAGGCGCAGGATCCTGCGACCCGCCACATCCAGCGTCAGACTTGGACCCGCCGCGGACTCGAACTGAAGCGACCGGCCCAGCATGGTTTCGTTCGCCACGCGCAGCAGCTGCGCGAGGGGATTGCTGTCATAGATTTCGGCAATCACCCGGGCCCCACCCGGCACAAAGCGGGCGGCCGCCTGCAAGCTGCGCAGACGTGCGACAATGGGAAGTGTCCCTTTGTTCAACGACCAGTCCGATCCCCGTCACCCACCATGGGTGATGCTTTCCAGCGTATCGCGGATTTTGGTCACAAATGCCGGAAGGTCAATGCTGTGATCGCAGATGCAGCACAGCGCATCCGCGGGTTCGGTGTCTGACCTCAGAAACACGCGCAGGGTATCGGGGCCCATCACGATGGCGCTGTGCGGTTCTCCGAAAGCCTCGACCGACAGTGAAAACAGCGGATCGTCGAAGCTGGCCCGTGCCTGGTCGCACAGCCGGTCAAGATGCTCTTGCGTCCGGCCAAGCGTGCCCGCGCTGGACAGGATCATGCGTGACGACAAGTCCGCGAAGGCCACAAGCTTGGCTTGCGGAAACGCCTTGACCACCGCAGTAAGGCTTTCGGGGACGCCCAATGCCATGCCCTACCTTAGGTTACGACATCTTCAACCGCGGCGCTGGCATCACTTCGGTCCCGACGATGTTGTCGGCGAAGGTCACCATGGCCGGGCCGGTGTCGCCGGTCGGTCGTTCAGTGCGCAGCAGGCGTTCGGTCTTTGTCAGCACCCGGCGCGGCTGGACCTTGAAGACCGGCGTGTTGCGCACGACCATCATCTGCTCGAACGTCTCGGCGATCAGGCTTTGGCCCAGTTCGGTCTCGTCACCCGGATCGGGCTGGATCGCTGGCTTGTCCTCATCACCCTTTTCGGGTTTGCCTTCGTCGATCAGGCGGTGGATCGTGTCGAACAGCGCGCGCGTGAAGGCGTCCACACCGCTCGACTGCCACTTCTCTTCATCACCGCCCGCCCGCATCGCCTGCAAAAGCGAGACCGGGTAAACCTCGGCAAACAGACCTTCGGTTTCCTGCTTGACGCGCTTGACCACCTTGCCGCGATCACTGTCGTTTACGATCTTGTCGAACCGGGTGATCAGCAGGATGCTGTTGTGCTGCATTTCCTTCGGGAAAGTCGACCAGACCCCGGATTCCGACTGGCGCCAGGCTTGGGTCGCATGGGTGCACCACAGCACCGCATCGGCCATGTGCGCCATCCGCTCCCATACTTCGGAAGACATCGACGGGTCGGAAATGCCCGGCATGTCGATCAGGTCGCAGTAGCGCAGAATGTCGCTTTTCATGAAGATACGGATGTGTTCCGTCGTCTCCAGGCTGACCCGCTCCAGCTCGGACAGGTCAAGATCATAGGCATGACCATCAAGGCCCATCGTATAGGCGTCATCCGGGCCATAGGACAGCCAGACCGGCGGCAACTGGGTTGCAGTCACTTTCTCAAGCAGCGGCTTTGCCCCCATCAGCACGTTGCAAAGCGTGCTTTTCCCTGAGCTGAATTCGCCCATGATGGCGATGCGGGGCTTGCGGGTCAGCGGCATTCATCAGGTCCTTTCGTACCTAGTCGGCGTAGATGGCAAGCTCGTCCATGATGGACGCAAGGCACTCCTGCCGGTCTTCCCAGGCATTCACCCCGAACAGCTCTTTCATCTCATCCATCGAAATCTCGGAACTTGCCAGCGCGCTCATCAGAAGTTCGCGCTGTTCCTGCAAGAAGTCGCGCAGGGTGGCTTGGGTCCGCTCGCGGAAAAGTCCGATCTGGATCGTCTTAAGGTCGTTGATGATCGGGTCGGTCTCGGCCCGGATCAGCTTGTTGAAATCCTGCGCAAAGGCCTTGTAGCCCCGGCGACGCTGCCACCAGCCCTTCCACCAGCCGACCTGAAGGTCCAGCGCGATGGTCTGGCCCAGATTGATCGGCGGCGGGATGTAGGACACGACAGGCGTTTCGATCTTGAAGCCTTCGACCGTGATCGAAAAGGTCTTGCCGTAAAGCTCGGCGATCTTCACCGCCGTCTCGTTGTTCACCTCGGCTGCGATGCCGTGCATCTTCTTCAGCACGACCTGATAGCTGGAGCTGAGCAGCATTCGCAGACCCAGCGGGCTGTAATGCCAGGTCGCATCTTCACCATTTGCTTGCAAGTGCTCGATCAGGCTGTTGGTCGCCCGGTCAAGGAACCGTTCGTAGCTTTGGTCGATGCGGTTGGTGAAGTCTTTGCAGACGTTGTTGGTCAGATGCGTCAGCTTTTCGATCGCACCAAGTTCAGTCCGACGCAGTTCAGCGTCCAGCTGTTGCGGAGTCATCGTCCGGTTCAACTGACCGTCGGATTCAAGAATGCGGACCTGGTCGACCACGTCCAGCGACTGCGCCAAGTTCAGCGCCTGACGCGAGGATTTCTGCAATGCCTCACGCACCGGGCCTTCGTACATCCGCTGCCCAAGCGCATCCAGCAGCGCCGGCACGCCCGAGGCATGCCAGACCAGCTGTTCCGCCGACCAGTCGCTCATCTTGTCGGCAAAGGCGGCGCGGGTCCAGTTGATCGCCGACTCGGTGGAGTCGTCGGTCATCTCGTCGATCTTGCCTTCAAGGATCGCATTCGCCCAATGCGCCGAGCCATAGATGATGTCGATATCCGGCGGCGCGTTGTTCTTTTCCAGCGTCTCCAGGATCGCCCGATGGATCTCTGGCACTTGGTTCGCCGGATCCGGAAGTTCGTCGATCCGGTTGACGAAGATGATGAT
>JANMGI010000706.1:0-6006 GCA_031374565.1 Paracoccaceae bacterium
CCCTTCACCGCTTTGACGATCTTCTGCGCCGCATCACTGAGGTTGTCCGCCGCGATGACGTTCAGGCCCGAGTTGCGGATGATGTCTTTGCCAAGCTCGACATTGGTGCCTTCAAGGCGGACGACCAGCGGGACCTTGAGGCCGACTTCTTTCACTGCCGCGATCACGCCTTCGGCGATGATGTCGCAGCGCATGATGCCGCCGAAGATGTTGACGAGGATGCCTTTGACCTGCGGGTCGGAGGTGATGATCTTGAAGGCCTCGGTCACCTTTTCCTTGGTGGCCCCTCCGCCGACGTCAAGGAAGTTGGCAGGCTCGGCCCCGTACAGCTTGATGATGTCCATCGTGGCCATCGCGAGGCCCGCGCCGTTGACCATGCAGCCGATCTCGCCATCCAGCGCGATGTAGTTCAGGTCGAATTTCGAGGCCGCGAGTTCCTTTGGATCTTCCTCGGTCTCGTCGCGCAGGGCGGCGATGTCGGGGTGGCGGTAGATCGCGTTGCCGTCGAAGGCCATCTTGGCGTCCAGAAGGCGCAGGGTGCCGTCCTTGAGGACGCAGAAGGGGTTGATCTCCAACATGTCCATGTCTTTTTCGACGAAGAGTCGGTAGAGATTTTTCACGATGGCCACGCAGGATTTGACCTGCGCGCCGGTCAGGCCAAGCGCAAAGGCGACGCGGCGGCCATGGAAATCCTGCAATCCGGTGGCGGGGTCGATGGTGAAAGTGTGGATCAGCTCGGGCGTGTCGTGGGCGACGTCCTCGATCGACATCCCGCCTTCGGTGGACGCGACAATGGAGATGCGCGAGGTCTGACGGTCGATCAGGAGGGCGAGGTAAAACTCACGGTCGATGTCGGAGCCGTCTTCGATGTAGATGCGGTTGACCTGCTTGCCAGCCGCGCCAGTCTGGATGGTCACAAGGGTGCGGCCCAACATCTGGCGGGCGAATTCGGCGGCCTCACCGACGCTGCGGGCGAGGCGGACGCCGCCCTTTTCGCCAGCCTCGGGTTCCTTGAAATGGCCCTTGCCGCGCCCCCCGGCGTGGATTTGGGATTTCACCACCCAGAGCGGGCCGTCAAGTTCACCCGCGGCGGTCTTGGCGTCTTCGGCCTTGAGGACGACGCGGCCGTCGCTGACCGGGATGCCGTAGCTGCGCAGCAGGGCTTTCGCCTGGTATTCGTGGATGTTCATGCGGGCGGTCCCTTTGGAAATGACGGCCGTGAAGTGGTCAGGGGCGTTTTGACACGGTTGGCAGGGCGTTCCAAACGGCAAATGCCCGTAATGCGTTGGAAATGGCGGGAAAGCGACAGATGTGATCACAAGCTTGAAGCGTGTGATCACAGGTGAGAAATGTGTGATCACATGGTGGCGGTAACGCCAGACGGGGCGACGAATCAGCCCAAGTCTGGCCAGATTGACAAGGTTCGAAGGGCTTGCGAAGCCTGAGGCTTGAACATGGAGGCCGACATGCCGCGCCCAAGCGCCAATGACATCACCCAAGGCGCGCTGCCGAAGATCAGCCACGGGCGCGGGGTCTATCTGTGGGATGTGGGCGGGCGACAGTACATCGACGGCTCGGGCGGGCCTGCGGTGTTTTCAGTCGGGCACGGCGATCCGAGGGTGAACGAGGCGGTGGCAAAGCAGATGGGACGCGTGGCTTACGGCTATCGGTATCTGTTTTCGTCTGACCCTCTGGAGGAGATGAGCGAGATCATCACCCGCGCCACGGGGCTGGCGGACATGGTCTATACGACCAGTGGGTCGGAGGCGGTGGAAAGTGCGGTGAAGATCGCGTTGCAGTACCACTTTGACCGGGGCGAGCCTGCTCGGGTGAACTTCATCGCGCGGCAAAGATCGTGGCACGGCAACACGCTGATGGCGACGGCGCTGTCGGGTTTTCAGGACCGGCAGCGGGCGTTTGCCGGGGCCTTGCCGTCGGTCGGGCGGGTGAGTGCGGCGAATGGGTTCCGGTTGCCGTCCGGCGTGATGCCGGAGGGGCTGGTCGCCCATCTGGCGGCGGAGCTGGAGGCGGAGATTGTCCGGCTGGGGCCGGAGACGGTGGCGGGCTTCATCTTCGAGCCGGTGGTGGGGGCCGCCGGGGGCGCTTTGCCCGCCCCGGAGGGCTATGCGCGCGCTGTGGCCGAGGTCTGCCGGCGGCACGAGGTGCTGGTGATCTCCGACGAGGTGATGTGCGGATCAGGGCGGACCGGGGTCTGGCGGGCGTCGGAGGAAGACGGGATCACGGCGGATATCATCACGGTCGCGAAGTCGCTGTCGGGGGGCTACCTGCCCTTGGGCGCGGCGGTCTACAGCCGCGAGATTGCGGAGGTGATGGCGGCAGGGCATGGCGGGCCGCTGACGGGTCATACCTACACTGGGCACACAGCTTGCCTTGCGGCGGGCGTTGCGGTGCAGAAGATCGTGGCCGAGGAGGGACTTCTGGCCCGCATCCGGGACAAGGGGCCGCGCTGGCAAGCGGAGTTGCGCGCGCGAATGGCGCATCTGCCGGGCGTCGGGGACGTGCGGGGACGGGGGTATTTCATCGGGGTGGAACTGGTGGCGGACCCCGAAACGAAGGCCCCGTTCGATGCATCGCTGGGCGTGAATGGGCGGATCCGGGCCGAAGCGCTGCGTCGGGGGCTGATCTGCTACCCTTCGGGCGGACATGTCGACGGGGCGGCGGGGGATACGGTGATCCTTGCGCCGCCGTTCAATGCGACGGATGCCGAGTTGGACGAGATTGCCGACAAGCTGGTAGCGACGCTGGAGACGGTATTGGCCGTGGTGCCGGGCTGACAGGTTCGTCAGTTGAATTGGGCGCCTTGGCAGGCGCGAAGACCTTTTGTCTCGCTTCTGTGCGTGAAGGACGCACAGAAGCTTGGGAGCCTCCGGCGGGGATATTTGGAGCCAGGTGAATGCGGGGAAGGATCGCGCTTGCCTGCCGTCAGTTCAGGAAGACCGCGAAGAGCATTGCGTCGCCCTGGACGAAATCCGCAAAGTCGTTCCAGGATTGCATGGACATCTGCGGGCCCTTTTCGGCGTAGGGCAGCAGGCCCTCGCCCTGGATCCAGGTGATCAGGTCGACCGGGGGCGGAGTCTCGAAGGCCTTCTTCAGATTGATCCCGGCCTCGGCTCCGAAGCGCCAGTGCGGGATCAGGACTTCGCCTTTCAGCAGTTTTTCGGCGTCTGCAAGGACAGCCTGCCAGCGGTCGCCCGTGCCGGGGGGCATTGTGAGACCGAGGCCGGAAACCTGATTGTCGTTCGGGACCCATTCGCCGGTGTTGTCGGTTTCCAGCGCGACGAGGCTCCAGAACCGGCGGTTGTCCTCGATCATGCCGAGGAAGTGGCCGTAGGCTTTTTGCGCCAGTGCTTTGTCCGGCGTGTTGGAGAGGGCGTGCAGGACCATTGCGACACGGTCGACCTGGCGGCCGAACATCATGTCCATCGCGTTGTTCGGCGGCGTGGTGCCCCAGAGCGCGTAGATCGCCGTCGAGCTGTCGAGGACGCGCTGGATCGCGGGTTCGGGGTCATAGGCCAGCGCGGTGGAGGCGAAGCCGGACAGGAAATGGGTGTAGGCGGACAGCCAGGCGGCGTCGGCGGTGTCGAAGGTGATGACCGGGTCTTCCACGGCGACGCCCATGCCGCGCCCGCCGCCGAGGGCCATGCCGGTGACTTCGGCGAGGTTTTCGCCGGGTTCGCGGGTGCCGTTCGCGTTGATATCGAACCAGAGGTCGGCGACGCGGATCGGGAGGGAAAACGGCTTGTCACCAAGTTGGGTGAGAGCTTCGCGGGAAGCGTCCATGTCGGCATCAAGGTTGAGGATCAACGCGGTGAAGTCTGCGGCCTGGAAAGGGATCGCGTTGGGGTTTTCCGGGATTGGCAGGCGGAGGATGGGAAGCTCGGACCAGTCGGCATTCACGCCCGTTTTCCAGCGCAGTTGCAGGGCTTGCTCGACGCCGCCAAGAAAGCGGAGGCCCGCGAGGGCGAAGAGGTCGTCGTTGGAGGGGGCTGGGAGGGCGGCGAGGCGCGCCTCGGTCAGGGTCAGGCCGGTGCGGGCGATCTCTTCGGAGATCGTTTCGGCCGCGACGGGCGTGGCGAGGAGAAGGGCGAGGGCGAGGGTGCGCATGGGAGCCTCCTTTGGGTTTTGGAGAGTGTGGGGGTGCGTGGCAGGCGGCGCAAGTGGGGCAAGCCCTAGGTGGCAGTCCAGAGGACCTGCCCGCGGGGCAGGAGGGTGGGCTGGAGGGCGGGGGTGAAACCTGCGGATTGGATGGTCGCTGCGATCCGGGATTCGGGTACGTGATAGGGCGGGCGGTCGGGGTGGGTCACGACGCCGTCGGGCTGGCGCGTTGACGTCGGCTGATCGGAAAGGAAGACGGTGAAGAGGACGCTGCGGAGGTTGGGGAAGCGGCGGAGGTTTTTCAGCGCGGCTTCGAGGGCGGGGTGAGGGAGATGGGTGAAGACGCCGAAGGCGATGGCGACGGTGATGGTGTCGGGGACGCCGGGGAAGGCGAAGCTGGCGTCCTCGATCAGGTGGTCTTCGGGGAGCTGGGCGGGGTCGGGGAGTTCGGTCAGGCGCCCGTGCCGCATCAGGGCGAGGGAGGCGTCGGTGCCCCAGTAGTGGCCGGGGAGAAGGAAAGGGACGGCCTTGTGGCCGAGGCGGAGGGCACCGCAGCCAATGTCGAGGAGATGGTCGCCCTTGGTCATTCCTGCCGCGAGGAGGACCTGCATCTGGACGCGGCCGGTCTCGTCCCAGCGGCCACCGACGATGTCGCGGTGGCGGCCCTTTGCGATGGCCTGATCGTAAAAGCCGGGAGCGAGGTAGGGGGAGGCCAATCTTGAAGGGGAGGCCGATGGCGGAGATGGAAGCCTGGTCAGGCTTTCGGGTCCTTCTTCGCGACGGCGGCGGCGGCTTTCATGCGGGCCAGCAGCTCTTCCTTGGTCTCGCGCGGGGGGGTGACCGACTTCGGCCCGCCCTTCTGGGCATGGTCGGGGCCGCGCAGGGTGTGGCGGGTGCCCTTGGGGTTGCCGGATTTCGAGTAGTCCATGGGGGGTCCCTCCGGGGATCGGGGTTTGAAGGGGTGGATGCCGGATTCCGGCGGGCGGGGCAAGGGGGTGTGGACGTGTCCACGGTGGACAAAACCGGGAGTGTGATAAATTTCAAGGGGTTAGGATTTTCTGTTAGGGTGGTGTTAAGATTTGGAGTGGGGACATTTCGGCCACCTGGACCCAAGTCCTGCCCCTTGGGGGACGGCGTTGGGGCGGTTGGCCAAACGGCGGGGTGGAAACCACGGGATGCTGACCCCTTTTGAGATGGCGGCCCAATCGAGGTAACGTGCCTTGATGTCCGGCGCCTTGCGGGTTCAAGCCCCGAGCGGGCATTCGCGCGGCAGGCCCTCGGCGCGACCACCGTGCAGGGAGAGGAAGGCATTCGGCCCTGATCGACCTGCGAGCGGCTTTCCAGCGTGGGAGCGGTCGTCGAAACCGCACCTCAGACGATGTTGCAGCACTGTGCCCAAGATTTCGGTATCTGAATGAATTTCCATGCTGGTCGCTTCTGCGGCGTAGATACATTGGCGACCCGCCACCGTGTCCGGGGTCTACAAATCAAAAGGGTCTATTCCATCTGAGCGCGCCCAGGATTGAGCTAAGATGCTGTCATGGCTACGAAAAACTGCTACCTGTTTCGGGCGGGAATTTTCGGGCGCAAGGTCTGCGATCTTCTGCGGCTTTTTGCGCGCGACATCACGGCAGATCGCGGCCGAACTGACCGGGCTTCACCATAATTCCACGCCCGCGCTTTACCGCCGTTTGCGCCTGCGAATGACGGAACTGGCCCGCGAGGGCTGCCCGTTCCGCGGCCAGATCGAGATTGACGAGCGCACCTTCGGACCCGTCCGCGAACGGGTCCAGCGCCCGCGTGGCGGGGGCCGCAAGACCACGGTTTTAGGAAACCAGAAGAGCCATGGGCGTGTGCACAGCCAAATAGTGATAAAAAGTTTTAAATTGT
>JANMGI010000760.1:0-5478 GCA_031374565.1 Paracoccaceae bacterium
CCTCGATCCGCGAATTCGGCGGCGGTGCGGTGCTTGAAGGCATGGCGCTGGGCCTTGCCCCCCTTGTCGTCGACTACGGCGGCCCGGCTGATCTTGTGACGCCCGAGGTGGGGATCAAGGTCCCCCTCACCACCCGCGAAGAGACCACGCTGGCGCTTCGAAAGGCCCTCGAAACACTTGCCGCCGATCCCGGCCAGACTGCCCGCATGGGCCAGGCCGCCCGGAGCCGCGTGTCCGAGCTTTTCACTTGGCCGCGCCGGGCCGAGCAGATCGCCACCATCTACGACTGGGTCCTGGGCCGCCGCCCGACCCGCCCCGAACCCATCACCCATTCCTGACCCCAAAGGCACAGACGACAATGGAAAAATTCACCACCCTTACCGGCGTTGCGGCCCCGATGCCGCTGGTCAACATCGACACCGACATGATCATCCCCAAGCAGTTCCTGAAAACGATCCAGCGCTCGGGCCTTGGCAAGAACCTGTTCGACGAGATGCGCTTTACACTGGACGGCAAGGAAATCCCGGAGTTCGTGCTGAACCAGCCCGCCTATCGCAACGCTGAAATTCTGGTGGCCGGTGACAACTTCGGCTGCGGCTCCAGCCGTGAACACGCGCCTTGGGCGCTCTTGGACTTCGGCATCCGCTGCGTGATTTCCACCAGCTTCGCCGACATCTTCTTCAACAACTGCTTCAAGAACGGCATCCTGCCCGTGGTCCTGCCGCAGGACGCCGTCGACTCCCTGATGGACGATGCGCGCAAAGGGGCGAACGCCCGGATCAGCGTGGACCTGGAAAGCCAGACGGTCACCGCCTCGGACGGCACGACCTACAAATTCGAGGTCGATGCCTTCAAGAAGCATTGCCTGATGAACGGGTTGGACGACATCGGCCTGACGCTGGAGAAGGCTTCCGCCATCGACAACTATGAGGCGAAGAACGCCACCCTGCGCCCTTGGGCGTAAGGGCCGGATAGGCTTGCCGACCACCGGCCCCCACGCTACCCTTCGCCCGACCCCGCAGGAGACCCGCATGCACCCCATCGAACAGCGCCTCGCCGAGCTTGGTGTCACCCTGCCCGACGCACCCGCCCCGGCGGCGAACTACGTGCCCTTCGTGCAGGTTGGCAACTTTGTCCACATCTCGGGTCAGATCAGCCAGAATGAGCATGGCCTGATCAAGGGCAAGCTGGGTGAGGATCTGTCCTTCGAGCAGGGCGCGGATGCTGCGAAACGCTGCGCGATCTCACTGCTGGCCCAGCTGAAGAAGGCCGTCGGCGGCGATTGGGACCGGCTGGACCGGGCGGTGAAGCTGGTGGGCTTCGTGAACTCCACCCCCGATTTCACCGACCAGCCTAAGGTGATCAACGGCGCGTCGGATTTCCTTGTTGCGGTTCTGGGTGACGCGGGCCGCCACGCCCGATCCGCTGTCTCGGCGGCGTCGTTGCCCCTTGGCGTTGCCGTGGAAATCGAGGCGATCTTCGCCCTCAAATGACCCGCGTCCCGCTGCCGGAAAACTTCCTGCGTCTGCCCATTGCGCACCGTGCCCTGCATGACCGTGCGGCGGGGCGGGTCGAAAACTCACCCTCTGCGATCAAGGCCGCCGTCGCCGCCGGATACGGGATCGAGATTGACCTGCAGCTGTCGAAAGACGGCGTGCCAGTAGTCTTTCACGACGAGACGCTTGACCGCCTGACCGATCAGACCGGCCCGGTGAACGCCCGAACCGCCGCCGATCTGGGTCGTATCCGGCTGAAGGGCGCGACTGACACGATCCCGACGCTGGCCGAGGTTCTGACCTTGATTGACGGCAAGGTCCCGCTGTTGATCGAGATCAAGGACCAGTCGCTGGTGATGGGTCCGACCGATGGCAGGCTGGAAGTGGCGACCGCCAAGGCCCTGCAAGGCTACACCGGCGATGCAGCACTGATGTCGTTCAACCCGGCTTCGGTCGCCCATATGGCGCGGCTTGCCCCGCATCTGCCGCGCGGGATCATCACCTCGGCCTATGACCCGGACGACTGGGCACCGCTGCCCGCCGACCGCTGCGCGCATTTTCGCGCGGTCCCGGATTACGACGCAACCCTCTCCAGCTTCATCAGCCACGAGGCTCCGGACCTTGCCCGCGACCGGGTGGCAGAGCTGAAGCGTCTGGGGGCGAAGGTTCTGTGCTGGACGATCCGGTCGCCCGAAGCCGAGGCATTGGCGCGCAAGATTGCCGATAATGTGACGTTCGAGGGCTACCTGTCACCGCTTCCGGCTTGACGACTGCGGCTGGCCCGCCACCTTCTCCTGCGACCCTGCGGAGCGACAATGGCCGATCTTACCCTGCACGAACGCATTGCCGACCTTTCCGCCGAGGAGTGGGACGCGGTCGCCGCCCCCGAGCAATCGGACGGGCGGGCGCTTGACCCCTTTACCACGCACCGCTTCTTTTCGGCGCTGGAAAGCTCGGGTTCGACCGGGAAAGGCACCGGCTGGCAGGCCCGCCCGCTGGCCTTGCGCGAAGGTGGCAAGCTGGTCGCCGCGACGCCGCTTTACGTCAAGTCCAACAGTCAGGGCGAATACATTTTCGATCACGGCTGGGCCGAAGCGCTGGAGCGTGCAGGGGGCCGGTATTACCCGAAACTGCAAATCGCCGTGCCGTTCACCCCCGCGACCGGGCGGCGGTTCCTGGGGGCCGATGAGCACCGGGCAACGCTTTGGCAGGCGGCCATCGGGATCGCGGCGCAGAACCAGTTGTCGTCGTTGCACGCGACCTTCTGCACTGCGGATGAGGCCGAGGCACTGGCAGGGGTGGACGGCACGCTGCACCGCGTCACCCAGCAGTTTCATTGGGAGAACCGGGGCTACGACAGCTTCGATGCGTTCCTTGCCGACCTTTCCAGCCGCAAGCGCAAGATGATCCGCAAGGAGCGTGAGACAGCTCAGGGCAGGGGGCTGACGATCCGGGCACTGACCGGCGACGAGATCGAGCCCCGGCATTGGGATGCGTTCTGGGAGTTCTATCAGGACACCGGCAGCCGCAAATGGGGCACGCCCTACCTGACCCGCAAGGCTTTCGCCCGGTTTCACGAAACCATGCGGGAAGACATGCTTCTGGTCCTTGCCTTCAACGGGGACCGGCCCGTTGCCGGGGCGTTGAACTTCATCGGCCGCGAAACGCTTTATGGCCGGTACTGGGGCTGCTCTGAAGATCATCCCTGCCTGCACTTCGAGCTGTGCTACTATCAGGCAATCGACTGGGCGATCGCGAACGGGTTGCAACGGGTGGAAGCGGGCGCTCAGGGCGAACACAAGCTGGCGCGGGGCTATCTGCCGGTCGAGACGCATTCGCTGCACTGGATCGCCGATCCCGGTTTCCGGACGGCGGTGGACCGCTATCTGCAAGCGGAACGGCGCGCTGTAGGGGAGGAGATCGAGGTGTTGACCGCCTATGGCCCCTTCCGCAAGGTCGAGGGGCAGGAGTAGGCTTCTGCCCATAAGGAGACGCCGATGCTGACCTTTTACACCAACCCGATGTCACGTGGCCGGATCGCCCGCTGGATGCTGGAAGAGGTGGGCCAGCCATATGAAACGGTCGTGCTGGACTACTACACCGACATGAAGGCCGCCGACTATCTGGCCGTGAACCCGATGGGAAAGGTTCCGGCTCTGGTGCATGACGGCAGGGTCATCACCGAAGTGGCGGCGATCTGCACTTACCTTGCCCTGACCTTCCCCGAAGCGGGCCTGATGGCCGACGACAACGCCGCCTACTTCCGCTGGATGTTCTTCGCTGCCGGGCCTCTGGAGCAGGCGGTGGTGAACACCTCGTTCGGCTGGCTGCCCGAGGGCCCGCAACAGAAACGGCGGGCCGGATATGGTGATCTGGGCGATGTCCTGACCGCGCTGACCACTCACCTGGAAAAGCACGACTACGTCGCTGACGGGCGGTTCACGGCTGCGGATGTCTACGTCGGGTCACAGGTTGGTTGGGGATTGCAGTTCGGAACCATTTCGGCGAACGACACGTTATCCGACCACTGGGCCCGGCTGAAGGATCGCCCTGCCTTGCTGGCAGCAAACGCCAAGGACAACGCCCTGATCCCGGAGAAAACGCCATGACCCCCCTGTTGCCCGAAGCTGACCGCAAGACGGCCTTGCCCCCCTTGGCCGAAACTGGCTGGGCCGCCGTTCCGGGGAAGGACGCGATCCGCAAGGTCTGGAAGTTCCGCAGCTTTTCGGACGCCTGGGGCTTCATGACCCGCGCGGCTTTGGTGGCGGAAAAGCTGAACCACCACCCCGAATGGCGGAACGTCTACAACGTCGTGGACGTGACGCTGACCACCCATGACTGCCACGGGCTCAGCAAGCTGGACATCGACCTTGCCAAGGCGATGGACAAGCTGGCACCCGAGGCTGAAATCGCGCGCAACCACGGTGAGCCGATCAGTTGCCTGTGCGAAATCAGCGCCCGCAAGGCTTAAGCTCACACTGCCCGAGGTTGTCGGGTCGGGCAAAGGTCTGTAGACCCCATGGCGAAAGGTCACGGGGAGACGCGACTTGCTGCAACGCCATGCCGACTGGTTCCAGCTTCTGAAGGTCGATTCCGCCTTGCGCGACCAGGCGCAGGGGGTGCTGGCAGGGGGTGCTGGACGAGACATTCGGCATCTCGCAGGGCATGATGCACAGGATGGACATCGACGCGCTGGCGGCGGTGCTTCTGTCCTGCAAGCCAAAGCGGATCTTCGAGATCGGGACCTATCGCGGCGCGTCGTCCGAAATGATGCTGCGGCTTTTGCCCAAGGCGCAGGTGATTTCCATCGCCTTCGTCAGCGAACCGCAGGCCGGACGAAAGTTCAACAATGACGAGCTGGCAGTGAAAGACGTGGGCGCGCTGGTCAGTCCGGCGAACCGTGGGCGGTTCACCCAGCTGATCGGCGATTCCCACCAGATTGATCCTGCCGCCTTTGTCCGCGACCATGGCAAGATGGATATGGTTTTCATTGACGGCGACCATTCCCGCGAGGGGGTGCGGCAGGACACCGACCTGGCCCGCGCGATCCTGGCGCCGGGCGGGGCGATTGCCTGGCACGACGCGAACCCAAAGAAACGCTACATCGGCTCGCGCCTGTTTCTGGAAGAAGACCTGGCCGAACTCGCCCTCGCCACGACCGATGATTTCATCGGGGGCGTGGCGCTGTGGACGAAGGCGCTGGAGAAGCGGTTGCGAAAGCCTGCCGCTGCGGGCTGAGGCTTACAGGGCCCCGGCCATCCGCGCGCCGGTCAGAAGATCGGGCGCAAGGTGATGCGCCCAGCGGCCCTGACTGGGAACGATGTCGGGAACCTGCACCACGACACATCCAGCGCGATGGGCGGATTCGGCCCCGGTTTCGCTGTCTTCGAACACCAGGCAGCGCGCCGGATCCACGCCGAACAGAGAGGCCGCCAGAAGGTAGGGGTGGGGGTCGGGTTTCGGGGCGCGGACATCGTCCAGC
>JANMGI010000013.1:0-2952 GCA_031374565.1 Paracoccaceae bacterium
GGCGACGATGGCCGAACCCCTCGCGGTGACATTGCACGCGACGACAAGGGCAGGCGGGATGCTTGGCAAGCGGGTGCTGGTCACGGGCTGCGGGCCAATCGGGGTGCTGTCGATCCTTGCGGCACGACGGGCGGGGGCGGCAGAGATCGTCGCGACAGACTTGTCGGATTTCACGCTTGCTCTGGCCGCGAAAGTTGGGGCGGACCGTGTGATCAACACCGGCACCCAGCCCGACGCCCTTTCGGCCTACAGCGCCGACAAGGGCCACTTCGACGTGCTTTATGAATGCACCGGGGTCGCTGCGGCCTTGGCCGGTGGCATCGGTGCGCTGCGTCCTCGCGGGGTGATCCTGCAACTGGGCCTTGGCGGCGACATGACCCTGCCGATGATGGCGATCACCGCGAAAGAGCTGGAGTTGCGGGGCTCGTTCCGCTTTCACCCGGAATTCGCGGTGGGCGTAGGTCTGATGCAAAAGGGGCTGATCGACGTGAAGCCGCTGATCACCCACACTGTCGGGCTGGACCGAGCCGAGGACGCCTTCCGACTTGCCTCGGACCGCACCCAGGCGATGAAGGCGCAGATCGTGTTTTCCGGCTGAAGACGATCCGGTTTGACGCGGCGTCCAGAAATCAACCACACTGACCCGAACGAAAGGAAGCCGCCGATGTCATTCTTCGAAGTCGAGGACCCGGTCTTCGCGACCTACGTTTTGGGCAACGCCCCGGTCAAACGGTTGGCAACCGGGTTCGACTGGGTCGAAGGGCCGGTCTGGTTCGGCGATCAGCAATGCCTGCTGTTTTCGGACATCCCGAACAACCGCATCCTGCGCTGGGGGGCAGATGGCATCACGACCTTCCGCCAGCCCTCGAACTATTCCAACGGCCATACCCGCGACCGTCAGGGGCGGCTGATCAGCTGCGAGCATGGAACCCGCCGGGTGACGCGGACCGAGTGGGACGGGCAGATCACAGTCATCGCCGACAGCTACGCGGGCAAGCCGCTGAACAGCCCGAACGACGTGGTCGTGGCAAGGGATGGAAGCATCTGGTTCACCGATCCGCATTACGGGATCATGACCGACTATGAGGGCTTCCGCTCAGCCCAGGAACTGCCCTGCTCGGTCTACCGGGTGGACCCCTCGGGCCGGATCGACGTAGTGATCACCGACATGGCCTGCCCGAACGGCCTTGCCTTCAGTCCGGATGAAACCCGGCTTTACGTGGCCGACACGGGCCGGATGTTTCAACCCGACCCGCAGCATATCCGGGTCTTCGATATGGTCGGTGGCAAGCCGGTCAACGGGCGGATCTTCCACACCATCGGCCCCGGCTGCGCTGATGGCATCCGGGTGGATACGGACGGCAACCTCTGGTCCTCGGCGGCGGATGGGGTGCATTGCATTGCCCCGGACGGGCGGCGATTGGGCAAGATCCTGGTGCCGGAACTGGTGTCCAACCTGTGCTTCGGCGGTCGGGCGAAGCATGTCCTTTATATAACCGCCACAACCTCGATCTACAGTATCACCCTGAACCGCAGCGGCGTGCAGTGGCCCTGACGATCAGCCGGTTTCTCCCGGCACCAGCCGGGTTGGCACGACTGTAACGTCCTGCCCGGCCTCACCTTTCAGCCGCGCCACCAGCGCCTCGGCCGCGGCCTTCCCGATGGCCGTCGTGGGGACAACCGTTGTCGTCAGCCGCTTCGGCAAGATCGACGCCGCTTCCATTCCCCCCCAACCGGCAATCCCCAGATCCTCGGGCACCCGGATACCCCGCGCCTGCGTATAGGCCAGGCCGCCGACGGCCATGTCGTCGTTATGGAAATAGACCACGTCCAGGTTGCGTGTCCGGCTCAGCAGGGTCTCCAGCCCATAGTAGCCCGCATAAAACCCCGGCATGTCATGCAGCACTTCGCGGTCGACAAGCGGATGGCCCGCCAGCGACAGCACCTTCTGAAACCCCTCAAGCCGGGCCTGTCCCATCACGTCCGCTCTGGCCAAAGCGCCGACGTAGCCCGCCCGCCTGCGTCCACGCCGCAGCAGGAACTGGCCCATCTCGGCCCCGCAATCATGGTGCGAAAACCCCACCGACATGTCGATGGGAGCCGTCGTCAGATCCCAGATTTCCACCACCGGCACCGCGGTCTGGCGCAGCAGGTCCACCGTCGCCGGGGTATGGTTCCGGCCCGACAGAATCAGCCCCGCCGGTCGCCAGCTGACGATCTGTCGCACCCAAGCTTCTTCTTCGACCGTGGAGTGGTTGTTGGCCCCGATCATCAACTGGTAGCCCAGCCGGCTGAGCGCCCGGTCCACCCCGTCCAGCACATGCGCGAAAAGGCCCGACGTCAGACGCGGCACGCACATCCCGACCAGCGTGCCAGACTGGGTAGACCCGAAGGCCGCCGCCAGCTTGTTCGGCCCATATCCCAGTCTTTCCACTACCTTGAGCACCCGGTCACGGGTGTCGTCGGAAAACCCGCTTGCCCCACGCAGCACCCGGCTTACGGTCATCTTCGACACGCTCGCCGCCTTCGCAATATCCTCAAGATTGGCCTTCGCGGGCCGGTCCGGTTGTGTCGAAGGCGGGGGTGTCCGGGCGGGCATGTTATCGATAACTATTTTCTTGACATAAGGGGCTGTCGGGGTCACCTTAGGCTACGTTACCGGTAAACCTGACGCAAGATCAGCCGCGCCGCAACGCCCAGGGAGGGGCCCGCCATGCAACCGTCATCCGACGGCCTGTTCTTTCACCGCATCGTCAAGTCCTTCGGCGGGACTCAGGCGTTGAAGGGCGTGTCGCTGAAGGTTGCCCGGGGCGAGATCGTGGCACTTCTGGGTGAAAACGGTGCGGGCAAATCCACCCTGATCAAGACGCTTGGCGGCATTCACCGCCCCGACGAAGGCGGCGTCTTCATTGACGCTGTTCCATACGCGCATGAAGCGGGCAAGTCCGGCGG
>JANMGI010000071.1:0-1677 GCA_031374565.1 Paracoccaceae bacterium
ACCCACGCGCCGTTCCGTGCCGATGACCTGACGCAGGCGTCGACGAAGGCGACGCCTTCGAGGCCTTCCATGAGGCCCGGGAAGGTGGTGCCTTCGGGGACCGGGGTGCCGGTCTTGGCGGCGCGGATGGCGCGGGCGGCCTCAAGGTAGATGTTGGCGAAGCCTTCGAGGTAGCCCTCGGGGTGGCCGGGGGGGACGCGGGTCATGCGGGCGGCTTCGGGGCCGGAGCCGGCACCACCGCGGGTGATCCTGCGTTTGGGCTCTCCGAAGGGGGTGAACCAGAGGTAGTTCGGGTCTTCCTGCGCCCATTCGAGCCCGCCCTTGGTGCCATAGATGCGCAGGCGCAGACCGTTCTCATTGCCGGGGGCGACCTGGCTGCACCAGAGCATCCCCCGCGCGCCGCCCTTGTAGCGCATCAGCACATGGCCGTTGTCATCGACGCGGCGGCCGGGGACAAAAGCGGTGAGGTCGGCAGCAAGGGTATCGAGCGTCAGGCCAGAGACGAAGTTCGCCAGGTTGAAGGCGTGGGTTCCGATGTCGCCGGTCGATCCCCCTGCGCCGGAGCGGGCCGGGTCGGTGCGCCAGTCGGCCTGCTTGTTGTCCACGGGTTCGGTCAGCCAGTCCTGCACGTATTCGACGTTCACAAGGCGAAGGTTGCCGAGGTCTCCGTTGGCGATCATCGCCTTCATCTGCCGGATCATCGGATAGCCGGTGTAGTTGTGGGTCAGCGCGAAGACAACGCCACTGGCTTCGGCGGCCTTGGCCAGCTTCTTCGCCTCGGACAGGGTCGCGGTCAGGGGTTTGTCGCAAATGACGTGGATGCCGCGTTTCAGGAACTGCATCGCGACCGGGGCGTGCATGTGGTTTGGCGTCACGATGGCGACGGCGTCGATGCCGTCCTTGCGGCGGGATTCCCTGGACGCCATCTCGGCGAAGGAGGTGTAGGCGCGCGGCACGCCGAGGTCTTGCGCGGAGGCGAGGGCCTTCTCCGGGTTGGATGAGAAAGCGCCCGCAACCAGTTCATACTGATCATCAATCCGCGCGGCAATGCGGTGGACAGCGCCAATGAAGGCGTCGCGACCGCCGCCGACCATGCCAAGGCGGAGGCGTTCGGGGCGGGCGGTGTGAGCAGCGTCGATTGGCATTGGTCTACTCCAGTCCAAGCATGCGGCGGTTTGCGGCGCGGTCGGTGCCGGCATCGGCGAAGTCGTCGAAGGCCTTTTCGGTCACGCGGATGATGTGGGCGTCCACGAAGGCGGCCCCTTCGCGGGCCCCGTCCTCGGGGTGCTTGATGCAGCATTCCCATTCGACCACGGCCCAGCCGTCGAAGCCGTATTGCGTGAGCTTGGAGAAGACGCCGCCGAAATCCACCTGCCCATCACCCAGCGAACGGAACCGCCCCGCGCGATCCACCCAGGGCTGATAGCCGCCATAGACGCCGACGCGGCCGTTCGGGCGGAACTCCGCATCCTTCACATGAAACATGCGGATGCGCGGATGGTAGAGATCGATGAAGGCCAGGTGGTCCAGCGCCTGCAGCACGAAATGGCTCGGATCATACAGGATGCAGGCGCGTTGGTGTTGGCCGACGGCGTCGAGGAACATCTCGAAGCTGGCACCATCGTGCAGATCCTCGCCGGGGTGGATTTCGAAGCAGAGATCCACGCCGGCTTCTTC
>JANMGI010000082.1:0-2192 GCA_031374565.1 Paracoccaceae bacterium
AGGGTGAAAACCCGCTCCAGACTGGCTTCGGCCACCTGCCATTGCCCCGCAAGATCACTCAGGCGGCGGATCGGCTGGAAGGTCAGCGCCATCGCGGTGAAGAACGACATGAACTCACCCGTCGTGCGGCCGCCTGACGCAACTTCGCTGCCGCCCAGCATCAGGACGGCGAAGAACCCGATCCCGGTGATCACATCAACAAGGGCCGGCATAGCCGCGCGGGCAAGGGCGGTCTTCTCCTCGGCCCGGATGATTGTGGTGATGATGCGCTGGAAGCGGCTGGTCTGGTAGTCTTCCATCCGGTTCAGCTTGACGGCCTGGATGCCGTGAAAGATTTCGTCCATCCGGGTCACGCGCAGGCCCGCCTGCTCGCGGGTCAGGATCGCCTTGCGACGCAGGTAGCGCCGCAGGAAATAGGCGGGCAGAAGCAGCAACGGCGCCCCAACCAGCGCGGCAGCGGTCCAGAGCGGGTCGATGGTGATGGCAACGATGAACAACCCGATCAGCGAGACAAGGTCGCGACCAACCCCCCCGATCACCAGAACCGCCGCACCTTGGGCCGCCATCGTGTCGCCCTGAACCCTCTCGATCAGCGTGCCGGGCGGATGCGTCTGGTAAAAGCTTGCGTCCAGCGTCAAGAGGTGGCGCAAAAGGTCGATCTGCATGGCCCCGGCGGCGCGCTGGTTGACCCGGGACAAAAGCCAGCGTCCGATGATCGATGTCATGGCGCGGATCAGAAACAGCGCCAGAATTCCCCCTCCAACCCAGACCAGCGCCCCCGAACCGCCCGGCGCGAAAACCCGGTCGAACAAAGGCTCCAGCATGTAGGACAAAAGGCCCAGGGTCGAGCCTTCCAGCATCATCACCAGGAACGCCAGCGCCATGATCGGCAGGTGCGGCCTGAGATAGGACCCCCAGAAGCGGCCAAAGAGCTCGCGGGAGGTATAGGCGTTGGGCGGATGCAAAAGCGGGGCCTTTCTACGGTCAGTCCGGGGTTTAGCGGGAAAGGCGGCTTTCCTCAAGCCGGGCGCATTGACGCTGGGCGTGGGCCAGCCTAGCCATGGCGCAAAGCGAAGGAGAGACGCATGAGCCTTGCAAACGGTCGCCCCTATCTGGCCATTCCCGGCCCTTCGGTCATCCCCGACCGAGTGCTCCGCGCGATGCACCAAGGCTCGCCCAATATCTACGAAGGGCCGCTGATCGAGTTGGTGGCAAGCCTCTATCCCGACCTGCGCCGCGTCGCGGGAACGACCGGCCACGTGGCGATGTATATCGGCAACGGCCACGCAGGCTGGGAGGCGGCGAACGCCAACCTCTTTTCCAGGGGTGACAAGGCCCTCGTGCTGGCGGTGGGGCAGTTCGGCCTGTCTTGGGCCAATTCTGCCCGCGCGATGGGGGTCGAGGTCGAGGTGCTGGACTTCGGCAAATCCGCGCCCGTCGACATGGGCCGGGTCGAGGGCGCACTTCGGGCCGACAAGGACCACAGGATCAAGGCAGTGCTGACCACGCATGTCGACACGGCCAGCACGATCAAGACCGACATTCCCGCTCTCCGGGCGGCAATAGACGCAGCGGGCCATCCCGCGATGCTGGCGGTGGACTGCATCGCCTCGCTGGGCTGTGATGAATTCCGGATGGACGACTGGGGCGTCGATGTGATGGTCGCCGCCTGCCAGAAGGGCCTGATGACCCCGCCCGGAATGTCCTTCGTCTGGTTTTCGGAATCCGCCCGCCTGCGCTGCGGCAAGTCGGACTTAGCCACGCCCTACTGGGCCTGGGGCCCCCGCGCCGAACCCGAAGAGTTCTGGCAGATCTGGGACGGCACCGCGCCGACCAGCCACCTTTACGGCCTGCGCGAGGCATTGGACATGATCCAAGAAGAGGGCCTGTCGAACGTCTGGCACCGCCACCACACGCTGGCCGGCGCGGTCTGGGCCGCCTTCGACGCCTGGGGCGCGGGCAATCCGGCGATCGGGATGAACGTGGCCGATCCGGTCCATCGCGGCTGGTCGGTGACAGCGGCGCGGTTAGGGGCGCCCCACGCCACACGGCTGCGGGACTGGTGCGAAAAGCAGGCGGGAGTGACCCTGGGCATCGGCCTTGGCATGGCACCCTCGACCGACCCGGCCTACCACGGTTTCTTGCGGGTCGCGCATATGGGTCACGTCAATGCCCACATGACGCTGGGTGCG
>JANMGI010000351.1:0-1684 GCA_031374565.1 Paracoccaceae bacterium
CCGGTGGAAGAGCGCTTCAAGGCGACCCTGAAACTGGCGACGCTGCCCCGCAACTCGTCCGCCGTCCGGCTGCACAACCGCTGCCAGCTGACCGGCCGTCCGCATGCGTATTACCGCAAGCTTAAACTCAGCCGCATCATGCTGCGTGATCTCGCCTCGTTCGGCCAGATCCCCGGCATGGTCAAGTCCAGCTGGTAAGGGAGGAATCAGATGTCCATGAACGATCCTCTCGGCGATATGCTCACGCGTATCCGCAACGCCCAGATGCGCGGCAAGTCGACGGTGGCAACGCCCGCCTCGACCCTGCGTGCCCGTGTGCTGGAAGTGCTCCTGTCTGAAGGCTACATCCGTGGCTTCGAAAAGGCTGACACCTCCAACGGCCAGGGCGAATTCACCATCAGCCTGAAGTACTACGAAGGCGAGCCCGTGATCCGCGAAATCAAGCGTGTCTCGAAGCCCGGCCGTCGCGTGTACATGGGTGTGAGCGAGCTTCCCTCGGTCCGCAACGGCCTTGGCGTCGCCATCGTCTCCACGCCCAAGGGTGTCCTGTCTGATGCAAATGCACGCGCGGCCAATGTTGGCGGCGAAGTGCTTTGCACCGTGTTCTGAGGAGGGTGCAATGTCTCGTATCGGCAAGAAACCCGTCACGCTCGTCTCCGGCACCTCTGCCTCGATCAGCGGCCAGACCATCGAAGTGAAAGGCCCGAAAGGGACCCGTACCTTCACCGCAAGCGACGACGTCACCCTCACCGTCGAGGGCGACACCATCAAGGTTACTCCGCGTGGGCTGTCCAAGCGCGCGCGCCAGCAGTGGGGCATGACCCGCTCGATGGTCGCGAACCTTGTGACCGGCGTCTCCACTGGCTTCAAGTCGGACCTGGAAATCCAGGGCGTCGGCTACCGTGCGGCGATGGCTGGAAACGTCCTGAAACTGTCGCTGGGCTATTCCCACGAAGTGAACTTCGACGTGCCGAAGGGGGTGACCATCACCGTCCCGAAGCAGACCGAAATCACCGTGGAAGGCATCGACCAGCAGCAGGTCGGCCAGGTGGCAGCAAACATCCGCGAATGGCGCGCGCCCGAGCCCTACAAGGGCAAGGGTATCCGCTACAAGGATGAGTATATCTTCCGCAAGGAAGGCAAGAAGAAGTAAGGTGGCAAAATGGCTTTGAACAAAAGAGAGCTGTTCCTCAAGCGCCGCCTGCGCGTCCGGAACAAGATCAAGGCGACCTCGCATGGTCGTCTGCGGCTGTCGGTGCACCGTTCGTCGAAGAATATTAGCGTCCAGCTGATCGACGACGTGAAGGGTGTGACCATCGCAGCGGCATCCACGCTGGAAAAAGACCTCGGCGTGGTGGGCAAGAACAACGTCGAGGCTTCGGCCAAAGTCGGCGCTGCGATTGCCGAGCGGGCAAAGAAGGCCGGGGTCGAAGAGTGCTACTTCGACCGTGGCGGCTTCCTGTTCCACGGGAAGATCAAGGCGCTGGCCGATGCGGCCCGTGAAGGCGGCTTGAAGTTCTGATCCGCCCGCGCAGGCGGGCAGACTATCAAACGTGGGCGGTGGCAACACCGCCCCGATGATCCGGGCCCCGGACCTGTTCCGGGCGGCACCAGGATTGGCTTTAGTCGGCGCGCATCTCGCGCCACCAGTGAAGGAATGCCTTATGGCAGAACGTGACAATCG
>JANMGI010000361.1:0-11096 GCA_031374565.1 Paracoccaceae bacterium
GCTGAAGCAGATCGTGGTCAGCGTCTGCACGGTCGAAACCGATTCCACCGCGCACAACGTCATCCCGCAGGTGGTGAAGATGAAGGGCACGGTCCGTACGATGGACCATCAGGTGCAGGATTTTGCCGAGGCTCGGATCGCGCAGATCGTTGAGGGCACGGCGCTGGCCTTGGGTGCGCGGGCCGAAGTTAATTACCAACGCGGCTACCCGGTCACGGTCAACGCGCCCGAAAACACCGGCTTTGCAGCCGAGGTGGCGCGCAAGGTTTCGGGGCAGGTGGATACCGACACGCCGCCCTTGATGGGGGCCGAGGATTTCAGCTTCATGCTGAACGAACGCCCCGGGGCCTATATCTTCCTTGGCAACGGCGATACCGCGATGGTCCACCACCCGGCCTACAACTTCGACGACAGCGCCATCCCTTTCGGCTCCAGTTGGTATGCCGAAATGGCCGAAACCCGGATGCCCGCAGCATGATCGGCGTAGCGCTGATCGCGTTGGTCGCGGCCATCCATCTTTGCATCCTCGTGATGGAGATGTTCCTGTGGGAAACGCCCCGGGTGCGGGGCATTTTCGGCTCCACGGCAGTCTTTGCCGCCAACACCCGCGTGCTTGCGGCGAACCAGGGGCTTTACAACGGCTTTCTGGCCGCTGGCCTGATCCTCGCACTGATCCGCGGCGTTCCGGGCGCCGGCGTCGACCTTGCCCATTTCATCCTGGCCTGCGTGGTGGTCGCCGGGCTGTACGGGGCAGCGACGGCGGCTCGGCGCATCCTGTATGTTCAGGCGCTGCCGGCCGTATTGGCGTTGGTCGCGGTCCTGTTCGGGATCTAGCTGGCAGTGTTCCGCCCACGCAAAAAGATGTGACCTTGTCGCACGCGGCACTTCTGGCACAGTCCTGCGAACGAGGCGCCAAGCGGAGGGCCAGACCATGATCACCCGGCGCATGTTCCACACGCGTTTGCTTGCGGCCCTTGCGGCAGGGGCGGTGCCTTTTCCCGACCGGGCCGATGCCGTGTCTGCGGCGGGTGACGACCTTTGGCTGAACCGTCTGACCTTTGGGGCCACCTCCGCCGCCCGCGCCGAATTGGCGGCCCTCGGGCGTGAGGCCTGGCTTGACCGCCAGCTTGCCCCTGCGCCGGATGACCCGGCACTTGACGCCCGGCTGGCGCGGGCCCAACTGCGCATCGTCTACGGAGCAGGGGAAGAAGACGGATCGCGCTGGGACGCCGTGGATGAGTTTCGCCCGCTTGGCTATCTGCATGCCGCCCCGGCGACTTTGGTCGATCTTGTCAACTGGGAGCCGGGAAAGGGCCGGGAATATTCCGAACGGATGCGCCCCGCGAACGAGGTGGTCTCGGCGTCGTTGATCCGCGCCGTCCATGCCGAAGCGCAGTTGCAGGAAGTTGTCACCCAGTTCTGGCACGACCACTTCAACGTCAATGCGATGAAGGATCATACCACCGCAGCCTTCTTCCCGCTGTACGATGCTGCGCTGCGGCGAAGCGCGCTTGGCAACTTCCGCACGCTCTTGGGCGATGTCGCGCGGGCGCCTTCGATGCTGTATTACCTGAACAACGCCGACAGCATAGCCTCGCCCGCGACCGAGAATTTTGCGCGCGAACTGCTGGAACTGCACACCCTGGGTGTCGCCAACTACCTCAATGACCGGGTTCAGGACTGGCGGGAAGTGCCGGGCGCCACAACGGGGCAGGCCGAAGGCTATCTCGATCAGGATGTGTACGAGGTCGCCCGCGCCTTCACTGGCTGGTCGGTCGGCGACGGACGCTGGTTGGCGGAAGGCGAAAATGCCCCCTGGACCGGCGAGTTGAACTATGTCGCGCGCTGGCACGATCCCTACCAGAAGCGTGTACTTGGCCGTGAATTTGCCCCGCATCGCGCCCCGCTGGCCGACGGGGAAGAGGTGCTGGATATCCTCTCCCATCACCCCGGCACCGCGCGCTTTGTCTGCGAAAAGCTGGCGCGCCGGTTCATCGCGGATGATCCACCCGCCGAAGTGGTCGCGCAGATGACCGACGTGTTTCTTGCCACCAAGGACGCGCCCGACCAGATCGCGCAGGTCATCCGGGCGATGGTCCTGTCGCCGGACTTTGCAGCACCCGCCACCAAGCTGCGCCGACCGTTCGAGTTTCTCGCCGCCCTTTACCGCGCAGCGGGGGCCGAGGTCGCGACGGACGAAAACGGCTTTCACTGGCAGCTTGGCCGCGCAGGCTGGCAGCAGCACGCTTACGGCCCGCCCACCGGCCACCCTGATCGCCTTGAGGCCTGGACCGGGACCAGCACGCTGAATCGTTACGTCGATCTGGCGCTGAACGGGTTCGAGGACTGGTTCGACGGGGCGACAATTGACCTGTCCGTGCCAGTCCGGCCTGACGAGACGCTTGCAGCCTTTGCCCAGCGTCACGCCGAAATGCTGGCCCCGGGGCAGGCGGTCGCGATTGCGGATGCTCTGGCGTCGGGCTTCGGGATCGACGGCCTTCAAAGAGCTGACAGCGTCTCGGTCGAGGACCGCCAGGGACTTGCCAAATCGGCCATCGCCTTCGCGGCGCTGACCCCCGAATTCTTGTTGCGATAGGTGCGCTGATGGCTCGTGATCCCGTCCTTGTGGTGGTCTTCCTGCGTGGCGGGGCTGATGGCCTTGGCATCGTCTCACCTGCAAGTGACCCCGACTTCATTGCCGCCCGGCCCGAACACTTGCGCGTGCTGCGGCAAGGCGACGGCGCCGGTCGGATGATCCGGCACGACATCGCCGATGTGGACTTCCGCTTCCATCAGGCCGCAGCCCCGCTGGCCGACCTTTACGACGCCGGTGATCTGTCGCTGATCCATGCCGCCGGCCTGACCGACGCCACCCGCAGCCATTTTGATGCCGAGGCCCGGATCGAACGCGGTCTCTTTGGCACCGATGCGCCGATGAACGATGCCTCCGGCTGGATCGGGCGCTGGCTGCAAACGGAAAAGCCCGGCGGGCCGATCCCGGCACTGGCGGTAGGCTCGATGCGCCCCGCCAGTCTGATCGGAGCCAGTACCGTTGTGGCCGAAACACTGTCCGATCTGGTGCTGGCCCAGGGCAACTGGCTGTCGGACCTGCTGCAAGCCCGCCTGAAGACCGGCTTTGGCAACCACGGCCAGCTGGACCGGCCAATTCAGGACCTGCTTTCCCTGTCTGACATGGTCCGCAGCCGCTTCTGGTCCGCGGCGGACGACGGGCTGAAGCCTTACGCTGCCAGCGTGCCCTATCCTGAAAACAACCTCCTTAGCGCCCCGTTGCAGACCGTGGCCCAGACGATCAAGGAAGACCTTGGTCTGCGTGTCGCCACGGTGGATTTCCACGGCTGGGACACCCATGTCGCCCAGGCCGACGACTTCGGCCCCCTGGTCGGCAACTTGTCCTCGGCCCTGATGGCCTTCTGGCGCGACCTTGGCAGCTGGCAGCAGGATGTCTCGGTCGTGGTGATGAGCGAATTCGGCCGCCGTCTGCAATCGAACACCGGGGGTGGCACGGACCATGGCCGGGGCAATGTCATGATGGTGCTCGGCCCTCAGATGCGCGG
This sequence comes from Paracoccaceae bacterium, assembly GCA_031374565.1. Taxonomy (GTDB): domain Bacteria; phylum Pseudomonadota; class Alphaproteobacteria; order Rhodobacterales; family Rhodobacteraceae; genus Tabrizicola. Next base: position 3,576 of record JANMGI010000361.1, read on the forward strand.
AGGCAGGATGGTCGGGCGCTGGCCCGGCCTGACCAACGAGGCGCTGGAGGAAGGCGCCGATCTGGCCGTGATCACCGACTATCGCGACGTCATTTCGGAACTCTTGGCCGGTCACATGCAGCTTACCGATCCCGGTCTGGTCTTCCCCGGCCATTCTGTAGCACCCATAGGTCTCTGGGGTTGAATGCGCACCGGATCATGCACGCTTGCGGTACGTGCTGATCTCGCGGATAATCCCGGTGGTAGGCTTGGGGATCAATGGGACACGCAGGTCAGCCTGACACAGTGACCGCACAACCCGCGCGGGTGGAATTCCGCGTGGTCGAGCTTATGAATCGTTTGCTCGACGTGACTCCGGACAGCATTGATGTCGAGATTGACGCCGTACTGGCCGTCATCGGTCAAAGCTACGGATTTGACCGCACCTTCGTGTTTCACTACGCACCGGAAACGGGCTACCGCAACACGCATGAATGGGTTGCTCAGGGTGTTGCACCCCTGAAGCCCGCAATGCAGAGCGAATCTCAGGTCGTGCGGCCGGATTGGCATCAGGCTTTCATGGAAGGGCGGACCGTCGCCGTCTCAGACCGCACGGCGCTACCGCCCGCATCACCCGAGCGAGAGTTTCTGACCCGGATCGGTGTGCATTCCTCGCTGATGGTGCCGCTTTGCGACGGTGCTCGGCTGCATGGCATCATCGGGTTCGATTGCGGCCGCCGCGATCGTAGCTGGGCGCAGGACGTGATTTTCCTGCTCAGCTCGATCGGGCGGGCCATCTCGTCCGTCCTTTTGCGGGCCGAAGCGGCACGGGCTGAAGCCGCGTCGCGCAACCACCTGGCGGCCACGCTGAACGCGCTTCCGGATCTCGTGATCGAACTTTCTCCGGGCGGTGACATCGTCGCCTGCCAAAGCGACAAGCTACCCTGGCTCTCGGGCCTGGTCCGGGCAGGGATCGGCCGTCCGGTGGGCAGTGTCCTGCCGGAAACCCTTGCAGATGTGCTGGCCGAACTTCTTGCGGCCATGCCTCAGGCCCACGCGCCCCTGACCCGCCGGGTCGGGATTTCCACTCTGGTGACACCGCACCGATACGAGGTTTCGGTCGCCCGCCTGTCGCGTGTGGTGCCGGGGCAGGACGCGAACCTGATCGTGGTGATCCGCGACATCGCTGCCTCGGACCGGTCCAGCGAAATGACCACGTTCCGCGAAGGGCAGTTCACTGCCTTTTTCGAGATGTGCCCGCATCCGATCCTGCTGAACGATTTCGACACCGGCGAGATCGTCGATGTGAACCGGGCGTTCAAGGATCTCTTCGGCCTTGATCCGCAGGTCGGCATCACCCTCAAGGTCGAGCAGATCCTGCCCGAAGATGGCACCTGGCTGATTCAGGGCGCTATCGAAGCGCTGCGCGACTCGCAACGCTACGGCCCGGTCGAGGCCAAGTTTCGCAGCAGGGACGGCGCAGATTTTCCCGCCGTGGTGCGCTGCTTCATGAGCGTTGATCCGAATGGCCGCAGGCTGGTCTGGTCGCTGATTGAAAACGTAAAGGAAATCAGGGCCAAAGAGGTGGAACTTCGGGTTGAAAGCAACCTGCTGGAAGCCACCAAGTCCCGGTTCCTTGCCGCAATCGAGGCGCTGGACGATGGATTCGCTGTGTTTGATGCCGATGACAGGCTTGTCCTGTGGAACACGCCCTACGTCCGGGTCTTTGGGCAAATTGCCGGGCTGATCCAGGACGGCGCGCTGTATGACGACCTCTTGCGCGCGGCGATCAGCCACGGGGTCTTCGGCGCGGAGAATGAACGGGATAACACGAACCTTCAGCGCCGCCTTGACCGTCCCTTGACCGAGGTCTGGGACAACGAGGACGAACTTGCCGACGGCCGCCTGATCTGGGTGCGCGAGCGCGCCACCCCGTCACGCGAAACCGTCGGACTTTACGAGGATGTGACTGCCCGCCGTCTGGCCGACCGGCGTCTGCAACAGGTGATAGACGGGGGCGGGGTCGCCGTCTGGGACTGGGCCTCCGACCACGGCTTCACCACGATCAACGACTGCTGGGAGACCATGCTTGGTCTCGGCTCGTCCCGCGCGCTGGACGGGTTGATCGAGCTTGTGCACCCAGAAGACCGGATGGCCGTGGTCGAAGCGCAGCGTGACCTGTTCCTGACCGGCCGGGACGAGTTTGGCCTGCGCATCCGGATGCGTCACCAAAGCGGCAAGTGGGTCTGGCTTCTGACCCGGGGCCACGTCGCCGCCCGCTGGGCCGATGGCAGTCCCCGGCGCATTTCCGGCATCACGCTGGACGTCTCGGTGCAGGCCGAAGCGGAACAGCGCCTGGTCCAGGTGATCGACGGCGCCAAGGTCGGCACCTGGGAACATGACATGCGCACCGGTGTCACGTTGGTCAGCGACCGCTGGGCGGAAATCCTCGGCTACCGGGCCGTCGAGCTGAACCCGATGTCGTTGCAGCGCTGGCTGGGCATGCTGCACCCGGACGACGCCAAGGCCCTTATTGCCCATGAGCGCGATTCCTTCGCGTCAGGTCAGTGGCTGGTCGAGCATGAAGTCCGGCTGCGGCACCGGGACGGACATTGGGTCTGGGTGCTGACCCGCGCCCAGGTCGGCGAGTGGGACACTGACGGCCGCCCGGTACAGACCAGCGGCATCAACCTTGACATCACCCCCGGCAAAGCCCTCGAATTTGCTCTGGCGCGCGAACGCGACACTCTTGCCCGGGTGATGGAAGCCTCGGTTTCGGGCATTGTTGTGGTGGACGAACGCGGCAATGTGGTTTTCGCCAACGTCGCGGCCGAACGGGTGCTTGGGCGAAAGGTATCGGCGGGGGACTGTCTCCTTGCGCTTCTTGGCAGCGCCGATGTGTCCGACCTTGAGGGCAACCGGATTCCCGCCGAAGCCTTGCCGGTCTCCCGCGCCTTGGCCGGAGAGCCCGGCATGCACCAGATCCGGCACGACATCTACTGGCCCACCGGCGAACGCCGCGTCGTTGCCGTGACCTCTGCCGGCCTCTCCGCCCCCGGAACAGACCTTGCCGTCGTCTGCACCTTCACCGACATCACCGACGAGGTGCAGAACGAAGCCCGCTTGCGCACCGCGATGACCACCGCCGAAACCGCGAACCGCGCGAAGTCCGATTTCCTGGCCGCGATGAGCCACGAGATTCGCACGCCGCTCAACGGGGTGCTTGGCATGGCCACCGTCCTTGCCGGCCGTCTGACCGACCCGGCCGAGCAATCCATGGTCCGCGTCATCCGCGATTCCGGCGAACATCTGCTGGGCGTGATCAACGACATCCTTGATCTTGCCAAGATCGAAGCTGGCCGCCTGATCCTGGACGCCCGCCCGATCCGGCTTCCGGAAATCCTCTTCCGCGTCGCCTCGCTGCACCAGATTTCCGCCAGCGAGAAAGGCGTCCTTCTGACCACCCGCTGCTCTGGCAACCCGAAAGCCGAGGTCCGGCTTGGCGATGAGATGCGCCTGATCCAGATCCTGCACAACCTTCTGGGCAACGCGCTGAAGTTCACCGACGCGGGCAGTGTCAACGTTGACATCGACTGTTCCCGACCCGACCGCATCGTGATCGAGGTGCAGGACACCGGCATCGGCATGTCGGAAGCCGAAATTGCCCGCGCCTTTGAAGAGTTCACTCAAGGCATGGGCGGGCCCAGGCGCAGCCATGTCGGCACCGGCCTTGGCCTGCCCATCGTCCGGCGGCTGGCCCGGTTGATGCGGGGCGAAGTCTCGCTGCAGTCGGGCGCAGGGCAAGGCGTCACCGCTCGGGTCGAGCTGATGATTCCGGTGCTGGCGGATGCATCGGTTGTCGACCCCGAACTGGCAGCAGCCCGGTTGCCCGCGATGAAAGTGCTCGCTGCCGAAGACAATGCGACGAACCGGATCATCCTGCAAAGCATGTTGCAGGCTTTGGGCGTCGAGACGGTGATCGTTGCCGACGGCGAGGAAGCCCTGAACCGCTTCCGGACGGACCGCTTTGACGCCGTGCTTCTGGACATTGCCATGCCGGGGATGGACGGTCTGGAAACCCTGAATGCGCTGAACGTTCTTGCGGCGGCGCTTGGGCAACCCCTGCCGCAGGCGGTTGCAGTGACGGCCAATGTTATGACGCATCAGGTCAACGACTATCTCGGCCACGGTTTTACCGCCGTGGTGGCTAAGCCGATCCGGATCGAAATGCTGGGCAAGGCGCTGTGGCATTGCCTGCGCCAGATGGCCCCAAGTTAGGCTTTCGAAACAGGAACACCTTTGACAGGTCAGGGGCTTGGCCGCATGCTTGGCCGGGCCGGATCACAAGGGGGGTGCCATGATCGAACGTCTTGATCCCCTGACCCGGGCGCTGTCGCTGCCGATCTGGACTGGCAAGGCCAGCGCAACTCCGCTTGGTGGAGGGATCACCAACCTCAACGTGCTGGTCACCGACGCAAACCGTCGTGCCGTCGTCCGTATCGGGGATGACATCCCGGTGCACCAGATCATGCGGTTCAACGAACTCGCCGCCAGCCAGGCCGCCCATGCCGCTGGTGTTTCTCCGGCGGTGCTTCATCACGAACCGGGCGCGCTTGTCATCGATTTCGTCGACGGGCGGACGATGACTGCAGAGGATCTTCGCAGCCAGGATCTACTGGAACAGGCCCTCGCGCTGGTCATGCATGCCCACCGCGACATCCCGCTCCATCTGCGCGGCCCAGCCCTGACCTTCTGGGTGTTTCAGGTGGTCCGTGATTATGCCGCCACGCTGGAAGAGGGAAACTCACGCCACCGGCACGCACTCGGCCCACTTCTGGACGAAGCCGCAGCGCTGGAACGCGCCGTCGGCCGCATCGAGATGGTCTTTGGCCACAACGACCTGCTGCCTGGCAACTTTCTGCACGACGGCGCGCGCATGTGGCTGATCGACTGGGACTACGGCGGTTGGGGCTCGCCCCTCTTTGACCTTGGCGGTCTGGCGGCGAACACCGGCCTTGATGCCGCGCAAGAGACGTGGATGCTGGGCGCCTATTTCGGCTCGCCCCCGGACGCTGACCTCTGGCGCCGCTACCGGGCGATGAAGGCCGCTGCCGCCCTGCGCGAGGCGATGTGGTCCATGGTGCAGGAAATCCACTCGCAGCTCGACTTCGACTACAAGGGGTATACGGCAGACTACCTTGAAACCTACCGTCAGGCGCTGTCGGCCACGCGCTAGAGCCTGTCCGACAAAAGTGGAATCCGGTTTTGTCGAAAGACAGGCGACCACCAAGACGTTAGAGGCTGGCTGGCGCTTCGATCAGCGTCAGACAGACTCTAACTGATTGCGCGGGCAAGGGCGCAGAACGCCTCCAATCCGATTTCCTCGGCCCGCGCGGTGGGGGGGATTCCGACACTTTCCAGCACGGGCTCGATGTCTGGCCGCAGCCCCTTCAGGCTGGCGCGCAGCATCTTGCGGCGCTGGTTGAACGCCATGGCAGTTATGCGCTGCAACGTCTTGAAGTCGCACGGAAAACGGGGCTGGGGCAGAGCGGTCAGATGCACCACCGACGAATGCACTTTGGGTGCGGGCGTAAAAGCCTCGGGCGGCAAGGTCATCACGATCCGCGCGTCGCAGCGGTATTGCGCCAGAAGAGCCAGCCGCCCGTAATGCTCGGTCCGCGGCTTCGCGACGATGCGTTCGGCCACTTCCTTTTGAAACATCAGCGTCAGGCTGGACCACAAGGGCGGCCAGACCGGCGGCGTCAGCCAGCGGATCAGCAGCTCGGTGCCGATGTTGTAGGGCAGGTTGGCCACGATCTTGAAGGGTGGGGTCAGATGTGCAGTCAGGTCCAGCTCCAGCGCATCGCCATGCAGCACCTCCAGCCGCCCCGGAGCCGCTGCCGCAATCTCGGCCAAGGCGGGCAGGGCCCGCGCGTCCTTTTCCACCGCCACCACCCGCCGCGCGCCCTCGGCCAGAAGGCCCCGCGTCAGACCACCCGGCCCCGGTCCCACCTCAAGCACATCGCACGCCGAAAGGTCCCCCGCCGCCCGCGCGATCTTGGCGGTCAGGTTCAGGTCCAACAGAAAATTCTGCCCCAGCTGCTTTTTCGCCACCAGATCATGCGCCCGGATGACCTCGCGCAGCGGTGGCAAGCCATCAATCGTCGCCAAAGGCTCCTCCAGCTTTCATACTGGCAAAAATATCCCCGCCGGAGGCAGACACCCTCACCGCCCGCGCGCCGCGATCATGTCTTGCGCCATCCGCAACGCCGCAATCAGACTGGAGGGATCGGCGATCCCACGTCCCGCGATGTCATAGGCCGTCCCGTGGTCGGGCGAGGTCCGCACGAAAGGCAGTCCCAGCGTCACGTTCACACCCCCGGCGAAATCGATGGTCTTGATCGGGATCAGCGCCTGATCGTGGTAGGCGCAGACCGCTGCATCATACCCAGCCCGGGCACCCGCGTGAAACATCGTGTCCGCAGGCCAGGGTCCGGTGACAGCCAACCCTTCGGCGGCCAACCGCGCGACCAGCGGACGGATCATCCGTTCGTCCTCCCGGCCCATCGCTCCGCCTTCGCCGGCATGGGGGTTCAATCCAGCCACCGCGATGTGGGGGGACGCGATCCCGAAGTCCCGGATCAGCCCGGCATGGGTGATCCGGATCGTCACCTCCAGCAGCGCCTCGGTCAGGGCGGCTGGCACGTCGGACAAGGGGATGTGGATCGTCGCCGGCACCACGCGCAGGCCGGGGCAGGCCAGCATCATGACAACCCGGTCCACCCCCGCCAGATGGGCCAGAAACTCGGTATGGCCGGGAAAGGCAAAATCCGCACCGTCCTTCAGCGCCTTCTTGTTGATCGGAGCCGTGCAGACCGCCGCCGCCTGGCCCGCCTGCACCAGCCGCACCGCCCGCTCGATCACCGCGATGACCCCCGCCGCATTGGCAGCCACAGGCCTCCCCGAAGGCGCAAGGGCCGCAAAGTCGTGCCGCAGCACCGCCATCGCGCCGTCGCCCGGCCCTTCGCCCTCCGCCACCTCCCGCCAGGCGGTTCCAGCGGGCAAATGCCGAGGATCGCCAACCCAGACGAACCGCTCCCCTGCCGCCCAGGCCTTCGCCGCGAGTTCAGGGCCGATCCCCGCCGGATCGCCGCAAGTCAATAAGATGGGACCGCTCACGGCTCGCGGATGATCGCGGCCGAGCGCAGCTCTTCCTCGTAGCCGCCCGCCATGCCTTCCAGCTTCTGGTTGATCACCTGCTCGCGCACCTGGTCGCGGGTCGGCATCGGCTCCAGCACCGGTGACCGGCCGCACAGCATCAGCATCCGCCGGTAGCCGCCCCGGGTCAGCGCGACCGAGGTCTCATTCGGGTCCAGCTTCGCCAGTTCCAGTGCCACATCCCCCGGCACCGTCTCCAGCCCGGCTTTGGTCCGCGTCATCCGGTCTTCGGGCAGGCCCTTCGCCTCGCCCATCAGCATGGGACAATCATCAACCGCCGCCCGCAGCCGGGCAATTTCCGCCGCATCATCCGGCACCAGAAAC
>JANMGI010000316.1:0-7782 GCA_031374565.1 Paracoccaceae bacterium
AGGCGCACGGATCGAAACCGCACAGGGTCCGGTTCCTGTTGAAAGGATCGCGGTCGGTGATCAGGTCCTGACCTTGGACCACGGCTTCCAGCCGGTCGCCTGGCACGGTGTCCGGCAGGTGCCATCGACTGGGGCTATGGCCGCCGTGCGCATCCCGGCGGGCACGTTCGGTGATCACGGCGCGCTTGCCGTGTCACCGCAGCACCGGCTGCATTTTTCCGGCTGGCGCGCCGAGCTTTACGCGGGTGAGCCCGAAGTTCTCGTCAAGGCGCTGCACCTTGTCCGCGCCGGACGGCTGGGGCAGGACCACTCTGGCGCAACTGTCACCTACCATCACCTCCTCTTCGCGCGGCATGAAATCATCTGCGCCGAAGGCTTGTGGAGCGAAAGTTACTACCCCGGTCCGGCCACGCTTGCCGGTCACGACCCCGACGTGCAAGAGGAACTATCGTCGCTGTTTCCCGAACTGACGACAAACCCCGGCAGCTACGGCCCCTCGGCCCGCCCCGAGGTTCGCGCCCATGTCGCAGCCCTGATGGTGGCGTAAGCGTCAGTCGCGCAGCAACTCGTTGATGCTGGTCTTCGACCGGGTCTGCGCGTCGACCTTCTTCACGATCACCGCGCAATACAGGTTGATCCCGCCCTTCGACGGCATTGATCCCGCAACGACGACCGACCCGGACGGAACCTCGCCATACATCACCTCGCCGGTCTCGCGGTCGACGATCTTGGTGGACTTGCCGATGAAGACGCCCATCCCAAGGACCGAGCCTTCGCGGATGATGCAACCCTCCACCACCTCGGACCGCGCGCCGATGAAGCAGTTGTCCTCGATGATCGTCGGCCCGGCCTGCATCGGCTCCAGCACCCCGCCGATGCCCACGCCACCCGACAGGTGCACGTTCTTGCCGATCTGCGCGCAGGACCCCACCGTCGCCCAGCCGTCAACCATCGACCCTTCATCAACATAGGCCCCGATGTTCACGAAGCTGGGCATCAGGACAACGTTTTTCCCGATAAACGCCGACCGCCGCACGATGCTGCCCGGAACCGCCCGGAATCCCGCCTTTCGCCAGTCTTCGGCGGTCCAGCCCTGCCACTTCGACGGGACCTTGTCCCACCAGTTCGACCCGCCATTGCTGCCGGAAATCTCGCCCATCTCGGTCAGCCGGAACGACAGCAGGACGGCCTTCTTCGCCCACTGGTTCACGTGCCAGTCACTGTCGCGCTTTTCGGCTACCCGCAGCGACCCGCTGTCCAGTGCCGTCAGTGTCGCTTCGATGGCATCCCGCGTCTCGCCCTTCGTCGCTGGACTGATCCCCTCACGGGCGTCCCAAGCGGCTTCGATTGCGGTCTCAAGGGCGGCGTTCGACATGGGGCGCGGGTCTTTCGGTTTGGTCACTTTGCAACCAGCCTATAGCGGCCCCCGCCCCATCGCACAATCGCGACCGTCTGGCGTCAGTCGTCAGGCGGGGGACTGCCGGTCGCGGGCCAGCGTCATGTAAAGGACGATCCCCGCAATCGCCGTCAGAAACAGCGCACTGGTGATGATGGTGCCAAACCCCAACCCGCCGTAGTCCTTCGGCTGCGACAGAAGGTCACCGACCGATGCGCCCAGCGGTCGGGTGAAGATGTAGGCCAGCCAGAACCCCAGGATCGCATCCAGTCCCAGCATGAAATACCCCAGCGCCAGCGACGCGATGATCATTCCGAACAGGATGCCTGTCGCCAGATACCCAAGCCCGAACTTCTCGGCCACCAGATCCCCCGCCGCCGTGCCAAGCGCGAAGGTGAAGAGGATCGCCAGCCAGTAGAACGCCTCGCGCCGGAAACTCGTCACATCATGGATCGACAGCGTCCCCTCAACCCGGTGCCACACGAAGAAGGTCACCGCCAGTGCCACCGTGAAGGCCGCCGTCGTCACCGTCAGTGGCACCCCGAAATTGTCCACCAGATTGTCGGTCACCAAGGTGCCGACAATGCTGATCATCACCACCGCCAGCCAGTACGCCCAGGGGACATAGCGCCGTTGCGCGAACTGCAGCACCAGGACCACGACCAGCACCCCGGACATCAGCAGGGACGTCGCCGTCAGACCCAGCCCCAGGTTCACCGCCAGATAGTCCGCCGCAGTCTCGCCCATCGTGACCGCCATCAGCTTGATCAGCCAGAAATCAAGCGTCACCTCTGGGACCCGGTTCGCCGGGCGCAACGTTTCAGCCATCGTCATGTCAATCACCTCTCTCTTAACCGGCCAATGCCGCCAGCGCCTGCGCGCTGAAATTGTCTGCGTTCTTGTCGTCATCGGCATTGCAGCGCTCGGTGGCCTTGATCACCAGTGCGTCCACCGTCGCCGCTGCCTCGGGTGTCATCGTCGTCGCCGCCAGCTTCACTTTCACCGCCGTCAGCATCTCCTCGCAGGGAAGGGGGTGGCCTGCGCCGTCCGTTACCGCCACAGAGCCGACCATCACCACGCCCCCCACTGAAACCCCGCCCGCAGTCGGGTCCGCCAGTGCCGTCTGCAATGCCGCTAGGGTCGCCTCCACCTCGGCCGCGTCGGGTGTCCCCGCCCGCAATGCCGACAGCGCAGCATCGGCGGCACCGTCCACCCGGCCCCAAGCCTCGGGGTTCATCGGGTGCAAGCTTGCCGCGGCATCGTCCCAGGCAGTTTCCAGATCGGTGATCCGAACTTCTGCCGCCACCGGATCACCGGTTTTCGCGATGCCCTGCACATCGGTGACAATGGCCGAAAACGCCGACATGTCGCCCAATGTACCGGTCGCTGACGGGGCCAGCCACATCCGCCCGCCGAAAAAGGCAGCCACCGCCCCCGCTAACAGCACCGCCGCCAAAAGAAACTGCTTCACGTCGCGTCCTCCATGGATTGCGCGACCCGGTCTGAAGCCTGCCCTGCAACAACGGCAAGTCACGCCCGCGTGAATTTGGCCCGAAAGCCCCAACTGGCCCTTTGCAACGGGACAGGATAAGCCTGCGCTTACCAAAACAACGCCCGGACGCCCGATGAAAGACGAACCCCGCAGCCATCCCTTCCGCGATTCGGTCGAAGATATCGCCGCCGCCAAGCGCATTCCCGACACGCCGCAGACCCGGGCACCCGCCTACAGGCTCGCCTTTGCCGATCGCGATTTCCTGACGCGCGAAGAACTGCGCCCGGTCCGTTTGCAACTGGAACTCCTCAAGCCGCAACTGATCATGGACGAACGCGGGATCGAGACGACCATCGTCCTCTTCGGCGGCGCCCGTATCCCGGCGCCCGAAAACCGCGACACCGCCCGCACGCCGATGCTCGCCGATCTGTCGCACTACTACGACGAGGCCCGCCGCTTTGCCAAACTGATGACCGAGCGTTCGCTGGAAACCTACGGCCGCGAGAATGTCATCTGCACCGGCGGCGGCCCCGGGGTGATGGAGGCGGGAAACCGCGGCGCGGATGAGGCCGGGGGTCAATCCATCGGCCTCAACATCGTGCTGCCCCATGAACAGGCCCCGAATCCTTATGTCACCCCCGACCTCAGCTTCAACTTCCACTACTTCGCCATCCGCAAGATGCATTTCCTGATGCGGGCAAAAGCGATCTGCGTGTTCCCCGGCGGTTTCGGGACCATGGACGAAATGTTCGAGTCGCTGACCCTTATCCAGACCGGCCGGATGAAACCGATCCCCTTCCTTCTCTTCGGCCGGGACTGGTGGGAGAAGGTGATCAACTGGAACCACCTTGCCGAAGCCGGAGTGATCGCGCCCCAGGACCTCACGCTCTTCGCGATGGTGGAAACGGCAGAAGAGGCGATCAGTTTGATTGACGGGTGGACAACTGACGCCGTGTAGGGTGGGCAATCTGCCCACGCTCATGCACCTCAAACCGGCGCCATGTCCTGCAACCACACCTGGCCATTTCGCACTCCACCACGGATCAGGAAGTCGCGATCCAGCACCTCGGGATGCTGTCCGGCCCAATCGCGATAGCGGTCATTGGTCACGATCCTTGCTCCGAACTCACGCGCTGTCTCCAACAGGTAGGGATCGGCCTGCGTGCCCTTCGGCACCACCAGCACCTGCCGGGTCTCAAGCCCCAAAAGCCGGGCAAGATCGCCATCGTGCATGTAACGGCCCCGCAGCTTCCAACCGGCATTGGCGTCAAAGACCACTCCGGGCACATAGCCCATGGCGACCAGCCGCGAGACGACGCCGGTCAGTGGTACCAGGTCCGGAGCGCCATCCTGCCAGTGCATGACGTTTGATCCGTCAATCAGGATCCATGCTTCGTCCTTGATCGGGGCGGTCGCATTTCGTGGGCGCCGCGCCCAGAGGATAAGGAAGACTACGACCAAAGCTGCCGCGACAAGGCAAAGGAACAAGGTCGTGTCGGTCATCAAACCATCGGATCAAAAATCGTGTTGCAGACAACAGCCTAACCTCCCTTCGACAGGTCTGCCAGCGATCCGTAGGGTGGGTGCCAACCCACCATCACCGCCGCAGCAACCGATTCGCCCAGCATGGTTAACGCCTTACGGCCCATACGCGCGTATGTACGGTTTCCATACGCATTCCAGACGGTTTTCGTACACTGGAATTCTCCAGACTTCGCAAGATTACCACAGCGTTCCCAGTCACTTGGCCACCCGCACCGTCTCCCGCTCCCACCCGTCCAGAAACTCCACCCGCGCGCAGCCTGCAAACACCGCCAGCCGGTCCAATTCAGCCTCTAGCTTCCCTCGCCGACCCTTCGTCAACTTCACCCCCGCCTCCGGCCAGAATGCCTTGACCCTCAACGTTCCCACATCGCGGAATGCTTTAACGTCAATCCGTCCCACCAGCCGCTCACCCTCCAGCACCGGGAAGACATAGTAGCCCCAGACCCGCTTTGGCTCCGGCACGAAAACCTCGATCCGGTAGTAAAAGCCGAACAGGAACTCGGCCCGCTTGCGGTCGCGCAGGGCCGGGTCGAAGGGTGACAGGATGCGCAGGCGGGGGGTGGGGTCGGGTGCGGCCTCTGTCAGAAAATCAGGGAAAATGAATGACTTGCGGCGCTGACCCGCCGCCCCTTCCACCTCGGCCTCGATGATCTCGCCCCGCGCCAAGGCGGCCCGGCACCAGTCCTTTGCGGCGTCGGGACCCACCGCATTCCAGTAGGCGGCAAGCTCGCCCGCGGTGCCAAAGCCCAGATGCTGCAAGGCCGTCCGGCAGGCCCAATCGGTGACCTTCTCCTCTGGCACCGGGGTGCGGTGACTGTCGGGGATCACCCGTTCCGTCAGGTCATAGATCTTGGCAAACCCGTCCCGTCGCGTAACGGCGATCTTGCCGGTCCGCCACAGCCATTCCAGCGCGGTCTTCGACGGATGCCAGTCCCACCAGCCGCCTTTGCCCCGCACCTCACCCTCGCCCACATCGGCAGTTCCCACCGGGCCATCCTTGGCTATCCGGTTGAGAATGCTGTCAAACTGCGCCTCATACCCATCCCGGAACCAGCTTTTCCACCCTGCCTCCAGCCGCACGGCGTCCCGCTGGAACCTGTGCTGCCAGACCCCGTGCAACCGCACCGGCAGGATCGAGGCATCATGCGTCCAATGCTCCCACAGGCTTCGGTCCTTCTCCAGCAACCGCTTCAATTCAGGCGCACGATAGCACTGCCGCCGCGACCACAGGATCATGTCATGCGCCCGCGCCACGGTGTTGATGCTGTCGACCTGCACAAAGCCGATCCGCTCGATCAGGTCATGCAAGGCCTTGCCGGTGGCCGGCCCCAAGGGCGCCTCGGCCAAGGCATGGCGGTCAAGAAACAGGCGGCGTGCGCGGGGGTTTTGGATCAGTTCGGGCATCCCCAAGCCCTAGCATTTCAAAGTGTTTCGGCAAATGGAGGAATTGTGACCGAAGGCGTCGCCGTAGCGGTTGCAAAGAGCGACTCACTTCATACTATCTCATTGTCTCCTGATACAAATTTCCTGAACCTGCGTGGCCGCGCCCGGATTGCCGGAGTGTGCGTCGGAAAGACCTTGAACCATTGCCCCACGAAACGCCCCTTATCACGATTCTCGTTGCAGGCTTTGGCCTGGCCTTTGTCTTCGGCCTGCTTGCCCAGCGTCTGAAACTGCCGCTGATCGCGGGCTACCTTTTGGCAGGTGTGGTGATCGGGCCCTTCACGCCTGGCTATGTGGCCGACATGGGTTTGGCGACCGAACTGGCAGAGCTTGGGGTCATCCTCTTGATGTTCGGGGTGGGTCTGCACTTCTCGCCGCGCGACCTGATGGCGGTCAAGGCCATCGCCGTGCCAGGGGCCATTGGTCAGATTGCGGTCGCAACAACCTTCGGCACGGCCTTGGGCTGGGCTTTGGGGTGGGGCGTCGGCGCAGGATTGATCTTCGGGCTCGCGCTGTCGGTCGCTTCGACCGTGGTGTTGCTGCGCGCGTTGCAGGATCGGGACCTCGTAACCACCGACAAGGGCCGTGTCGCCGTCGGCTGGCTGATCGTCGAGGATCTGGTCATGGTCCTGTCGCTGGTCCTGATCCCGCCGTTGGCCGGGCTTCTGGGCGGCACGGCAATGCCGGTCGCGGAAGAGGCCGAGTTGGTCGCCGAAGTGGGCATAGGCATCGGCCCCATTGCCGCGACAGTGTTGATTACATTGGCGAAAGCTGCGGCCTTCGTGGCCTTGATGCTTGTCGTAGGCCAGCGGGTTATCCCTTGGGTCCTGCATTTCGTGTCGCAAACCCGCTCGCGTGAGCTGTTCCGGTTGGCAGTCCTAGCCATCGCCTTGGGCGTTGCCTACGGCGCGACCTACTTCTTCGGGGTCTCCTTCGCGCTGGGGGCGTTCTTCGCCGGGATGGTGATGTCGTCCTCAACCTTGTCGCAGCAGGCCATGCGTGAGACGCTGCCCCTGCGCGATGCCTTTGCCGTGCTGTTCTTCGTCTCGGTCGGGATGCTGTTCAACCCGTCCGTCATTCTGACCGCGCCGTTGGCTCTGCTTGCAACCGTCGCGATCATCATCTTCGTCAAGTCGGTCGTTGCCTATTACATCGTGCGTGGCTTCGGACATGACCATGACAAGGGCCTGACCATTGCCGCCAGCCTGGCCCAGATTGGTGAGTTTTCCTTCATCCTGACCTCGATGGGGGTGACGCTGAATATCGTTCCGCCCGAGGCCCGTGATCTGGTGGTGGCTGGCGCGATGATCTCGATTCTGGCCAATCCGCTGCTCTTCCACTTGCTTGACCGGCGACAGGCGCGGAAAGCCGCAGGTCCGCAAGATACGCCGAAAGACAACGAGCCCGTAGCCGAGGTCAGATCTGACGCCCCGTCAGAAGTTTCGGCAAATCTCCCGTCAAGCCCGCCGCCTGCCGAATGAAGCCGCGCCGCAGGCTTGGCAGGGCGTTGACAACACCCATGCCAAAATCGCGGCCCAGCCGAAGCAGAGGATTGTCGTTTGAAAACAGACGGTTCACCGTGTCCATGCCCAAGGCCAGCGCTGTCGAATCAAACCGCCGCCAGCGCTGATATTCGTCCAGCGCCGCAGCACTTCCCGGTTCTTCGCCCCGGCGGCGGGCAAGGATCAACACTTCGGCCAAGGCGGCCACATCGCGCAGGCCAAGGTTCAAACCCTGTCCGGCAATCGGGTGCACGCCATGCGCCGCATCACCGACCAGAGCCACGCGTGGGGCCACGAAACGCTCGGCCAGCGACAGCGACAGCGGATAGGTGAAGCGGTCCCCCGCAAGGCTGATCTCGCCCAGAAAATCGCCGAAGCGGGGCCGCAGGGCCGCCAGATAGGCA
>JANMGI010000345.1:0-4859 GCA_031374565.1 Paracoccaceae bacterium
ACCTCGGCCACACGTGACGGATCGCGCACTTCCTCCTGATAGGCGACCATATCCTGGAAAAGGGCCATCTGCTCCACTTCCTGAAACCCGCCCATCCCGATGGTCTTGTTGGCGGCCTGCGGGGTGACCAACAGCAGTGGCGT
Source organism: Paracoccaceae bacterium (assembly GCA_031374565.1). Classification (GTDB taxonomy): domain Bacteria; phylum Pseudomonadota; class Alphaproteobacteria; order Rhodobacterales; family Rhodobacteraceae; genus Tabrizicola. The sequence goes on from JANMGI010000345.1 coordinate 144, forward strand.
GTGGTTCCAATAAGCCGTCTTCACAGCCGTCACGAAGTTGGTGATCCCCGGCCCGTTCTGCGCGATCATCATGCACATGCGGCCAGAGGCACGGGTAAAGCCGTCGGCCATCATCCCCCCGGACCCTTCATGCGCGCAGTCCCAGAAGGTGATGCCAGCCTTGGGGAAAATGTCGGAAATCGGCATGAAGGCCGACCCGATGATCCCGAACGCATGTTCGATCCCGTGCATTTGCAGGACCTTCACGAAAGCTTCTTCGGTGGTCATCTTCATCGCGTGTCTCCATGGCTGACGCGGCCGCAAAGGCCCGTTGCTGCGCACCTTACTGCCGCGCCCGACCCAACCTTAGGGCCAGTTCCCCCAGCCCGCTATATCCAACCTGCACCCTCCTACGATGGCATCTCCTCGTCAAAGGCACTCCCGGAAGGGTGTGACGCCGCAATCGACAAGCCGACCCTACCTCAACACCCTTGCAATTCGCGCCACACCCTCGGCGATCCTTGGCAGCGGGATCGAGGAATAGGCCAGTCGGTAGTGGTTTCTTGGCGCAGCCTCGCCCGCAAAGAACGCCCGCCCCGGTTCAATCAGCACTCCCTCGCCACGCAACCGCAGCGCCAGCGCCTCGGTATCCACCCCTTCGGCCCCGCGCATCCAGAAGCTGGAGCCGCCAAATCCCCCCTGCCCCGCGACTTCCAGCCCTTCGGCGGCAATCGCCTCGGCCATCACCTGACGTCGGCGGCGGTAGGCCCCCTTCATCCGGTTGACCAACGCGTCGTAGTGCCCAAGCCCCAGAAAATAGGCCATTGTCCGCTGAATATGGCCGGGAGGGTGCTTCAACATCAGGCCACGCAAGGCCCGCGCTTCGGCGATGAAACCGGGCGGCCCGACCAAGTACCCCAGCCGCAGCCCGGGAAACACCGATTTGGAGAAAGACCCCGCGTAGACCACCCGCCCTCCGCGATCCAACGACTTCAAGGCGGGCGCAACCGGCTTCAGGAACGACATTTCGAATTCGTAGTCGTCCTCGACGATCACGAACCCCTCCCGCTCTGCCGCCTCCAGCAGGGCCACCCGCCGGTCTACCGGCATCGTCGCATTGGTCGGGCACTGGTGCGACGGGGTGGTAAACACCACATCTGCATCAACCCTTTGAACCGGCAGGCCGTGGGCGTCGACATCCACCGGCACCACCTCGGCCCCCGTCGCCGCGACAATCGCCCGCCAGGCCGGATAGCCGGGGTTTTCCACCACTGCCCGCCGCCCTGGCCCCAGAAGCGCCGTTGCCGCGATCCAAAGCGCGTTCTGGGCTCCCAGCGTCAGCAAGACCTCATCCTCGCGCGCGGCAATGCCCCGTCGTGGCAGGATCGTCCGCAACAACTCTTGCACCAGCAGGGGATCGTCGCGTTCATAATAGTCCGAGGTCAGCGCCGCGAAGTCGCGCTTTCCCAAAGCCCTTAGAGCGCATTGACGCCAGTTCTGGTGATCGAAAAGCGTCGGGTCGGCCTGGCCGTAAATGAAGGGATACGGATAGCGGTCCCAGTCTTCCGGGCGATCAACCCGGGGGACAAGGCTGAACCGGCCACCCGTCAACCCTTTGAAATCAATCGCCTCCACCCTGGCAGCCTCTACCGGGAACTCTGGTGCAAGCGGGGCCGTGTCAGATACGAAATACCCCGACCGCCCCGCCGAAGTCAGGTAGTCCGATGATACCAGATCGGCATAGGCCAGCGTCACGGTGATCCGGCTGACCCCCAGATGCTCGGCCAACCCGCGAGAAGACGGCATCCTCTGGCCGGGGCGGAAGCGGCCGGCCAGGACGCCTTGGGTTACCATCCTGCGGATTTGCTGTTGCAGGGACCCCGTGGCCTGGGGCGTCAGGTAGAAGGCTTCGACGGGGATGGCCATGGCGCGTCCGGGCTGGCGATAAGTCCAGATGAAGCCTTGGCAAGCCGGGGGAAGTCAAGCGCCGCCGTGCCACAGGCCGAGGACATTTCGCCCCATCCCTTACAGTTGCATTGCTATCGGCCTCAGAAATGCCTAACTCAATCGGGACTTAGAAGGCGCCCTGACTTGGCGTCTGCCAAGGCAGTAACGAAGCCGCCGCACTTCTTCGGCACATCCACAGGCCCCGATGCCCGACCCGACGCCCACGCCCCGCCCAGATCTGAAAGCAGCCCGCGACTGGCTTGCCACGCTTGCGCGCTACCGCGAGCCCTCGACCCGCCGCAGCCTGTGGGAGCTTGCCACGACCCTCGTGCCGTTCGTGGCACTTTGGGTTCTGGCCTGGATGGCCCTGTCGGTCAGCCCCTGGCTCGCGCTGGCGCTGGCGGCACTGAACGGTGCGTTTCTGGTGCGGATCTTCATCATCCAGCACGATTGCGGCCATGGCTCGTTTCTGGCGAACCGCACTGCGCAAGACTGGATCGGTCGCAGCCTTGGCGTCCTGACCCTGACCCCGTACGCCGTCTGGCGCCGCACCCATTCGATCCACCACGCTCACCACGGTGACCTTGACGCGCGCGGCATCGGCGATGTGCTGACCCTGACGATCGAGGAATACCGCGCCCGTGGCTGGTTCGGCCGCCTGTTGTACCGGCTGTACCGTAACCCGGTCGTGCTGTTCGTGCTGGGCCCAAGCTACCTGTTCCTGCTGCAGAACCGCCTGCCCCTGGGCTTGATGAACTCTGGCTGGCGCTACTGGACTTCTGCCATGGGCACCAACGCGATGATCGGCATCGCGGTCGGGCTGATCGTTTGGTTCGGCGGGCTCTGGCCCCTGCTTTTGATCTACCTGCCCACCTCGCTGATGGCCGCGACGCTGGGGGTTTGGCTCTTCTACGTCCAGCACCAGTTCGAGGAAACGCACTGGGCCAAGGGTGAAGACTGGCAGTTGCACGACGCCGCCCTGGAGGGGTCGTCACACTACATCCTGCCGCAGCCCTTGAAGTGGTTCTCCGGCAACATCGGCATCCATCACGTCCACCACCTGTACTCCCGCATCCCGTTCTACCGCCTGCCCGAGGTGATCCGCGACCACCGCGCTTTGGCCGAAGCGCAGGTCCTGACCGTGCGCGAGAGCCTGCAATCGGTGAACCTGCATCTGTGGGACACCGCCCAGGGCAAGCTGATGAGCTTCAAGGAAGCCCGCAAGCGCTACGGCGCGGCGTAGGGTGTAGGTCGGGGTTCACCCCGACTCTTCGTCCCACCGGATGAGTCCAGATCAGCACCGCTCAAACCCGCCACCAAGGGCTTGAGAACGCAGGCTTAACCGCACGATTATGCTCCGCTCCAGGCGTCTGCATTCCGTATGGCTCGCTTATGGAAAGCATACATACGCACGTATGGGCGGAAAGGCGTTAACCATGTTGGGAGAATCGGATCGTAAGGTGGGCAATCTGCCCACGCGATTGCAAGACGTGGGCAAATTGCCCACCCTACAAAACCGCCCGCACAACACAGTGCAGCGCCGGACCGCCGGGTGGGCGAGCAACGACTGTTCTAGGCGCTTTATGGTGCAACCTCTCCCCCTGCAGTTCTGTTGGTGACACTGTAAAGCGCCCGCCCGAGGGGGGTGAGGCGGACAAGAAAACAGTCCAGTGGACTGTTTTCCCGCCGAACGCCCGAGCACGCTTGCGAGGGCCGGGAGCGCGGGCGCTGCCCGGCGGCGCAAGCGCCTTGATTCCGGGCAAGAAGCTACTTTGCTTGTAGGGTGGGCAATCTGCCCATGCGACCGAAAGACGTGGGCAGATTGCCCACCCTACGTAACAGAAGCGAGCACCCGCTCAAGGGGGGGGGTGGGGCGGACAAAAAACAGTCCAGTGGACTGTTTTCCCGCGCGATGCGCCCGAGCACGCTTGCGAGGGCCGGGAGCGCGGGCGCTGCCCGGCGGCGCAAGCACCTACAATCCCGGCGACGAGAAGGGGGACGGGGTGGGTTGCCACTCACCCTACTGCTCTCGAGCAACAATCACATCTTCCGACAACAGAAAGCCAAATTTCGAAAGGGTGCCCGTCCCCGGACACCCTCCCCACCCCGCAAAGGGCTCAGTCCCTACCCAAACACCCGTCCCAACGCCGCATCTATCGCCCCGGTGATCTGATCAATATCATCCTTCGTCGCAATCAGCGCGGGTGACAGGCACAGTGTATTGTTGAACCCCGGGACGGAGCGGTTCGTGGCCCCGATGATCACCCCTTGCGCCATGCAGTCGGCGACCACGGCCTGGACCATCTTCTCGGGCGCGGGTTCCTTGGTCGTGCGGTCCGACACCAGCTCGGCGCCAAGGAACAACCCCTTGCCGCGCACGTCGCCGATGATCTTGTGCTTGTCCATCAGTGCCGCGAGGTTGCCAAGGCAGTAGTCGCCCATGTCGAGGGTGTTCTGCAAAAGCCCCTCATCCTCGATGATCCGCATGTTCTCCAGCGCCGCCGCCGGGCCGCTGGTGCAGCCGCCGAAGGTAGAGATATCGCGGAAGTAGCTCATCGGGTCCGAGGGATCGTCCTTGAACATCTCGAAGACGGCTTCGGTGGTCACGGTGCAGCTGATCGCGGCGTAGCCCGAGGCGACGCCTTTGGCCATCGTCACGAAGTCGGGCTTGATGCCGTAGTGCTGGTAGCCGAACCAGGTGCCGGTGCGGCCCACGCCGCAGACGACCTCGTCGATGGCAAGGAGGATGTTGTATTTCTTGCAGATCTCCTGCACGCGGTCCCAATAGCC
>JANMGI010000434.1:0-4567 GCA_031374565.1 Paracoccaceae bacterium
GTGCAGGTGCCCTGCATCGAACGGAACGGACTGGGCGCGATCAAGGCGGTCTCTGCCGCCTCGCTTTCCTTGCGCGGCGACGGCCAGCACCTTGTCAGCCTTGATGTCTGCATCGAAACGATGCGCCAGACCGGACGCGACATGCATGAGAAATACAAGGAAACCAGCCTTGGCGGCCTTGCCGTCAACGTCCCGAACTGTTGACCGCAAAGAGCCTCCGGCGGGGATATTTGCGGAAGAGAAAGCCGCTTGCTCTTCACCAAATATCCCCGCGCGGCGCGCACGCCGAGCCGTTGCGCGTCCGTCACGCGCAAAAGGCGAGACAAAGGCCATGCGCGCCCGCGCTCAATTTCAAAGGCGCCCCGGCAGCGATGTCGCTTTCAGGCAGGCAGCGTTCCCTTCCTCCGGCTAGGCACACCGCATGACCCGCGACACCACCCTCATGGGCGTCATCCTGATGCTGGCGTTCTGCGTGATCGCACCCCTTCTGGACGTGGGTGCCAAGCTTGCCGCTGAAAACGGCATCCCCGTCGGCCAGATCACCGCCGCCCGCTTCGTCGTGCAGACTGCGCTGATGCTGCCGGTCGTCTTCGTGTTGCGACTGCCCTTGCGACTGTCGGCTCGCGCGCTGGCCTACACCACGTTCCGCGCCCTTCTCCTCCTTGTCTCGACCTTTGCCTTCGTCTCGGGTATCCAGATCATGCCCCTGGCCGACGCCCTTGCCATCGTCTTTGTCGAGCCGTTCATCCTCTTGATCCTTGGCCATTTCCTGTTTCAGGACCAGGTCGGCCCCCGCCGGATCGCCGCCTGCGCCGTGGGCTTTGTCGGGGTTCTTCTGGTGATCCAGCCCTCGCTGGCCGCCTTCGGCCTTGTCGCCCTCTGGCCCCTCGCCACCGCCGTCCTTTTCGCGCTGTATATGCTGGTGACCCGGGCCATATCGGCCTGGATGCACCCCGTCACCATGCAGTTCCACACCTCCTGGACCGGGCTCCTGCTGTGCCTGCCGGTGATGCTTCTGGCCGACGGCTCCGGCATCCCTGCGCTTGACCCGGTCTGGCCCACCGGCTGGAATTGGCTTTGGCTCTTCTTGGTCGGATTCTGGGCCGCCGTCAGCCATATGTGCATGACCTATGCGCTGAAATTCGCGCCCTCGGCCACCTTGGCCCCCCTGCACTATTTCGAAATCGTGACCGCCGTGATCCTCGGCTACCTGATCTTCGACGATTTCCCCAATCGGATGACCTTCGCCGGCATTGCCGTCATCGTCGCTTCCGGCCTTTACATCATCCACCGCGAACGTCTGACCGCGAAGGCCAAGGCGCGCGAGGCGGTGATCACGGTGCTGCCAGAAGCGCTCTGATCGCCGCATCCAGCCGCCGTCGCGGCAGGATCACCAGCATCCCCCTGCGCTCGAACTCCAACGTGACCTGGCCCGCCACCACCCGGTTCGAGGTGCCGATCATCCCGTCCGGTGCGAAGCTGATTCCCTCGATGGGCCACTCCAAGCCTTCACTGCGGCCGGTGACCGAGGCCATCGGAAAGAGCGACAGGGGTTCCCCCGGTTGCAAGGTCAGCGTTAGACGCGTCGGGGCCGCAAAGGCCACATCCTGCGGACCGATCAGGATGCAACGCCGTTCGCCCCGGGCAATCAGGGTCGAGAACGCCGCCAGCCCATGGTCCAGCCGTGCCCCGGCAAAGCCCAGGGCCAGCACCAGCGGGGCTTCGATCAGCCGCAGTGCCTTGTCAAAGTCGGTGGTGGCCTGTTCGGCCACAAGATGCTGACACTGCACAGGAATATTGGCTCTGGCCGCGTCCGAGATCGAGTCCATGTCGCCGATCACCGCCTGCGGCATGACCCCGAACTTCAACAGCCGGTCGGCCCCGCTGTCGGCTGCCACTGGCACCGGTGCCCGCTTCAGCGCCATCCGCAGATCACGCGCGGAAAACGGTCCGCCTCCGGCCAGCGTTACACCGTGGGTTGACTGGACAATCGGCGAATTCATGTAAGACTGTATCCAATTAAGGCAGGATTCCTGTGGTCCGGCCACAATCAATCCATCAAATTACCCCCGTATGTCCATGCAATAGGACGTTGCAGGGGTAGTATGGTGCGACCGCAATGCGAAAGGCTGTCCAATCATGACCAGTGAAAGCAAAATTCTGACCGTCTCTTACGGGACTTTCAGCTGCACGCTGGAGGGGTTCGACAACCCTTTCGACACGATGAAGGCGATTGCCGAATATTTCCGTGACCTTGCGGCGCAAGACCGGCACTTCGGGGCCGAACCACCGCCGCCTGACGCTGCCATGCTGCACCGGCTTGCCGAACGCGAAGTGTCGCGCCTTGCAGGCAAGGCCGACGATACTGCCCGTTTCCGGACACCTGCCGAGCCTATGGCAGACCCGCTGGTCGCGCCACGCATCCAGATCAATCCGGTGCATCGCCACACAGTGGTCGAGCCCGAGGCCGCCGCTGAGCCGAGCGAGCCGTCGCTGCAGGACGTCATTCCGGACGGCGTCGCGGCCAAGCTGGCCCGCATCCGTCGCGCCGTGAACCCTGCGGCTGAAATGGCTGCACCGTTTGCCATGCTGGACCCCGAGCTTGCGGGCGATGAGGATTCCTTTGCAGACGAGATCGCGGCTGACGTCATTGACGTCGTGGCGCCTGCGGCTGGACCGACCGCTGACGAAGCGTCGGAAGCCGTCGCGGCGCGTCTCGGCGCACTGATCGCCAGCGATGCAGGTGGCGTGAACGCCCATGACGAGCAAGAGGCCGATGCCGTCCCCTCGGCTGGCTGGACCGACGGCGGCCCGGATGAAGCGGCGGGTGCTGACGATCTTGCCGCAGCTCCCTTCCCTGAAGCGGACGCCGAAAATTTCGTTGGGGCAAAGTCTGAAACCTTCGCCGAAGCAGACGCCGAAAGCGTCTCAGAAACTGACCTTCCGGATGAGGATTACCTTCCGGCAGACGAAGCGGCGCTGTCCGAGGAAGTTTCGGAGGAAGACCTTGCCCTTCTGGCCGAGCTTGACGGCATTGCTGCCGAGGAAGCTCTTGCCCTCGCCGCCGAAGATGCGCCGCTGCCCGAAGATATGCCGGCTGAGGTCAGCTTTGCGGATGCCGCCCTGCTTGATCCGCTGCCCGAAACCGAAGTGGCCGACGCCGCACCAGAGCCAGTGGCCGACATCACAGATGCAGGCGAACCTGCCCCACCCGCAAGCAAATCCGGTCGGCGGTCGCGTCGCGTCAATTCGCGCGTCGTGCGGCTGCATCCGGGCGACGATGCTTCCGGGTCCGACGACTATGATTTCGGCGCAACCCGCGTGCTGGAAGGGGCGGGCGAGTCGGATGAAATCTCCCGCCTGATGCAACAGGCCGAAGAGGTCATGGCCGAGGATGAAAACCGCCGCCGTCAGGAAGCACTGTCGCGCTTGAAGGCCGCCGTCGCCTCGACCGAAGCCGACCGTGCCGACATCGACTATGAGGCCCCGAAGGCCGACCTGAACCTTAACCCCTACCGCGACGATCTGGCCGAAGCGATCCAGCCCGAAGCGCCAGTTGAACCGCAGGCAGCACCCGATGTGAAGCCGCGCCGGAAGTCGGTGACGATCCGCCCGACCGAGCCACGCCCCGGCACCATTCGCCCCGGCATGATCAGCCCGGCGCCGCTGGTGCTGGTGTCCGAACAGCGCATCGACCGCATCGCCCCGGCAGCCGCACCCGCGCTATCGCCCGCCACGCCCGGCATCAGCCCGTCCATCCCGGACGGCCAGCCGATGGTCGCCCTGCGGACCGGACGCCTTTCGGGTGCCATCGGTGCCGGGGCCGCGGTCGCCGCGTCCGGCATGCCCGCCCGCAACATCGTACTGGAAAAGCCGTCCTACGGCCCCGCGACCGACGCTGAAGAAGACGAAGACCTGGCCGAAGATACCAAAGAGATCGACGAATCCGGCCTTGCCGCCTTTGCCGAGACCGTGGGCGCCAAGTCGATGGCCGAGATGCTGGAAGCCGCCGCCGCCTATGCCACCTGCGTCGAGAACCGCAGCCAGTTCACCCGTCCGCAGCTGATGCGGCGGATGATGGCCTCTGCTGGCGGCAAGCCCGTCAGCCGTGAGGACGGGTTGCGCAGCTTTGGCACGCTTTTGCGCACCGGCCGGATCGAAAAGGTGACACGCGGCCATTACAGCCTCGCCGACACCTCGCCCTATCTGGCCGAGGCCCGCCGCCTGAACTGACCATTCCCGAAGACTTTTCAGCATGTTCAGACGGATGGGCCCAGCCTGTCCGTCTTTTTCGTTTGGCGGCCTTAAGCGTCGGGGGGCCCGCCGGGGGCGTCAGGGTCGGGCTGGCCGATCCCGCGAAAGATGAACCGGAAGGGGAGAATCCACAGGAACCCCAGCCCCAGATAGATCCCCAATTCCAGCAAGACCGAGGGCCGCTCGACCCCGCCCGCCAGCCAGCCGACCAGAGTGACCGCCGCCACCACGTAAAGCGGCATCCCGACCAAGAGGATCAATAGCGCCCAGCGCCTGCGCGCCTTGTAGCCTAGTGCCATGCCTTACCCCAATC